>JANNYI010000511.1:0-24478 GCA_031410015.1 Betaproteobacteria bacterium
CGCAACGCGGCGCTGGGTGTGTTTGGCAGCAACCCGAAGGGAGCGGGTGGCAGGGGGCGCCACTCTTTGTTGCTCTCCTAGCCAAGACTTCAAGTCTTGGCTTCGTCGGCGGCCGCGAGTGGCGCCCCATGCCATTCGCTCGCGTTTGCGTTCATAGCGTTAACAGGCCCTAAGTCGAGGCAGCAAGGATGCGTTTCACGATCTTCCAGGAGTCGCGCAAGGGCTCGCGCAAAGTCAATCAGGATCGCATTGCCTACACGTTCAGCCGCGACACGCTGATGCTGGTGGTGGCCGACGGCATGGGCGGCCACGCCGGGGGCGAGATCGCCGCGCAGATCGCGGTGCGGCTCTTCATCGAGCGCTTCCAGCAGGAGGCGAAGCCGATCCTCAAGAACCCGCTCAAGTTCCTGCAGGACACGATGCTGCGCGCCCACGCGGCGCTCGGCTCGTATGCGAACCAGTTCTCGATGCTGGAGACGCCGCGCACGACCTGCGTATGCTGCATCGTGCAGGCGGGGCATGCGTACTGGGGCCACGTCGGCGATTCGAGGCTCTACCTGTTCCGCCAGGGTGGCCTGATCGGCGCGACGAAGGATCATTCCAAGGTCCAGTACCTCGTGGACCAGGGCATCATCGGCGCGGACGAAGTGGTTTCGCACCCGGACCGCAACAAGATCTTCAGTTGCCTGGGCGGCCTCGTCGATCCGGTGATCGACCTGTCGCGCCGCACGCCGCTGCGCAACGGCGACATCATCTTCATGTGCACCGACGGCCTGTGGAGCGTGTTCGACCAGCGCGAGGTTGCCACGTGGCTCACGTCCACGCCCATTCTCACCACGGCGCCGCAGATGATGCGCGAGGGCGAGAAGCGTGGCGGCGCCGATGGCGACAACCTGTCCGCGATCGTCGTGCGCTGGGGCCCGGAGACGCTGACGGACGAGCAGGCCACCACGATCACCGAAACGCTGGGCCTGGGCGAATTCCAGACGCAGCTGGAGCAGACGCTGACGCTCACCGACCGCAAGGGCTCGCAGCGCGACCTCACCGACGACGAGATCGAGCACGCGATCGAGGAAATCCAGTCCACCATCCAGAAATACCGGCGCTGAAGAATTCGCATGCGGCAGCTGATCCTCGACACCGAAACCACCGGACTCGACCCCAAGCTCGGGCATCGCATCATCGAGATCGCCGCCGTCGAACTGGTGGATCGGCGTCCCACCGGCCGCAACCTGCATCTTTATTGCGATCCCGAGCGGGAGATCGACGCCGGCGCCACGCAGGTGCACGGGATGACGTGGGATGACCTGCGCGACAAGGCGAAATTCCGCGAGGTGGCAGCGGAGATCGTCGAGTTCGGGCGCGGCGCCGAATGGATCATCCACAATGCGCCGTTCGACATCGGGTTTCTCGACGCCGAGTTTGCGCGCATCGAAGAGCCACCCTGCGCCACCGTGTATGCGGCGTTGACCGACACGCTGGCCATGGCCCGCGAGGCCTTTCCGGGCAAGCGCAACAACCTGGACGCGCTGTGCGAACGCATGGGCGTGTCCAACGCGCATCGCACGCTGCACGGCGCGCTGCTCGACGCGCAGCTCTTGGCCGAGGTGTATCTCGCGCTGACGCGCGGGCAGGATTCGCTGACGATCGACATGGGCGCGGGCACCGCGCTCCGCAATGACCCCGCGGCGCGGCGCACGCGCGACGCGTCGCGCACCCCGTTGCCGGTGCTGACGCCATCGGCCGCCGAGCTCGCCGCGCACGACGCGTACCTCGATGCGCTGGAGCGCGACACCAAGGGCCGATGCCTCTGGCTGCACCTGGCCCCGACCGGCTGACGCGGTCATGGCGCGTGTAACATGACGGTCATCCGCGCCCGCTAACATGATGTATTCCGTCCCCAAGCTTCCCATGATGCAAACCGGCGATGCCGACGACGCGGAGCCGGCGATCCTTGCGTCGGGTGTTTCCTCCGTTGCGCCCATCAACCGCGAACTCTCGCTGCTCGATTTCAACCGGCGGGTGCTGGCGCTGGCCGCGGATGCCGACGTGCCGCTGCTGGAGCGGCTGCGCTTCCTGTGCATCGTCGGCAGCAACCTCGACGAGTTCTTCGAAATCCGGATCGCCGGCCTCAAGGAGTTGCTGCGCGCGAAGAGCGCGCCGCCCGGCATGACTTCGGCCGAGGCGCGCGAGCTCTTCGTGCGCGTGGGCGAGGAAGCCCGTGCGCTGATCGCGCAGCAGTACCGGGTGCTGAACGACGAGGTGCTGCCGGCACTGGAAGCCGAGGGCGTGCGCCTGCGCCGGCGCACGGAATTCACCGTGGCCGAGCGCGAATGGGTCGCGCAATTCTTCGCGCGCGAAGTGCGCCCGCTGGTGACGCCGATCGGGCTCGATCCGGCGCATCCGTTTCCGCAGGTCGTCAACAAGAGCCTCAACTTCATCGTCGAACTCTCCGGGCCGGATGCGTTCGGCCGCGAGACGGGCATCGCCATCGTGAAGGCGCCGCGCGTCGTGCCGCGGATCATCAAGCTGCCGCGCGAGGTGGCCGGCGACGACCATTCCTTCGTGATGCTGTCGTCGGTGATCCATGCTCACCTCGACGAGCTCTTTCCGGGTCGCAAGGTGGAGAGCTACTCGCAGTTCCGGGTCACGCGCGATGCCGACCTGTGGATCGACGAGGAGGAGGTCAAGAACCTGCGGCAGGCGTTGCAGGGCGAGTTGCCGCAGCGCCAGTTCGGCTCGGCAGTGCGGTTGGAGGTCGCGGCCGAGTGCCCGCCGCAGCTTGCCCGCTTCCTGCTGACGCAGTTCGCGCTGACGGAAGGCGACCTGTATCGCTGCGATGGACCGGTCAACATTGCCCGGCTGGCGTCGCTGATCGACGAGGTCGACATCGCGGACCTCAAGTACCCGCCGTTCGTGGCGGGCTTGCCCGACCAGCTCAGCGACGCGCCGGACATTCTGGCCGCCATTCGCGAGCACGACATCCTGCTGCACCATCCGTACCAGTCCTTCGAGCCCGTGGTCGAATTCATTCGCCGCGCCGCGGAGGATCCGGATGTGCTTGCGATCAAGCAGACGGTCTATCGCACCGGCGTCAATTCGGTGTTGATGGAAGCGCTGGTCGACGCCGCGCGTCGCGGCAAGGAAGTGACCGTGGTCGTCGAGCTGATGGCGCGCTTCGACGAGGCGGCCAACATCAACTGGGCCGAGCAGCTGGAGCGCGCGGGCGCGCAGGTGGTCTACGGCGTATTCGGGTTGAAGACGCACGCCAAGCTGGCACTGCTGCTGCGCCGCGAGCGCAATTCGCGCGGGGCCAGCCGGCTGGTGCCTTACGCGCATCTGGGCACCGGCAACTATCATCCCCGCACCACGTCGCTGTACACCGACTTCGGGCTGCTGACCGCCGACCCGGCGATCTGCGCCGACGTCAACGAGATCTTCCTGCACATCACGAGCCTCGCCAAGGCCGGCCGCCTGCGGCACCTGATGCTGGCGCCATTCACGATGCAGCGGCGTGTCCTCGAGCTGATTCGCCGCGAGACGCGCAATGCCAGGAACGGCAAGCCGGCGCGGATCATCGCCAAGATGAACGCGCTGGTCGAGGAAGGCGTGATCCGCGCGCTGTACGCGGCCTCGCAGGCCGGGGTGAAGATCGACCTGATCGTGCGCGGCGCCTGCGCGCTGCGTCCCGGCGTGGCCGGGGTGTCGGACAACATCCGGGTGCGCTCGATCCTGGGCCGCTTTCTCGAGCATCACCGGGTCTGGTGCTTCGATAACAACGGCGAGCCGGAGGTGTGGCTGGCCTCGGCCGACTGGATGGGGCGCAACCTCTTCAAGCGCATCGAGGTGGCCTTTCCGGTGCGCGATCCGGCGCTGCGCAAGCGCGTGATCGACGAGGGCCTGCGCGCCTACCTGGCCGATAATCGCGATGCGTGGGAACTGGGACCCACCGGGACGTGGTCCAAGGTCAGACCCAGGCGCGGGGCGCGGTCGCGTTCGGCGCAAACCGAATTGCTGGCGCGGTTGCAGGCGCCGGCGGAAGACAACTGACGGACAACCATGGATCTCATCCTCTGGCGTCACTGCGAAGCGGAACCCGGCGAGCCGGACCTCGGCCGCCGGCTGAACTCGAAGGGCATCAAGCAGGCGGAGCGGATGGCCGCTTGGCTGGACACGCATCTGCCCGACACCTGTCGGGTGCTGGTATCGCCGGCGGACCGCACGCAGCAGACGGCGCAGGCGCTGCAGCGCAAATTCCGCACGGTGCCCGAGCTGGCCCCGGGCGCCACTGTCGCAGCGGTGCTGGCGGCGGCCAACTGGCCGGAGTCGCGGGAGCCGGTGCTGATCGTGGGACACCAGCCCACGCTGGGCGCCGTGGCCTCGTTCCTGCTGTCCGGCGAGGAGTCCTACTGGTCGGTGCGCAAGGGCGCGGTCTGGTGGCTGTCCAACCGCGCGAAGGAGGGTGGTGCCTCCGTGGTGCTGAAGGTCGTGCAGGGGCCCGACTTCATCTGACCGGGTGCGGTTGCACCGGCGCTCCCTGCAGGGTTTCGACCGGATGCAGGTTGGCAACGAACTGCGCGGTCGCCACCTGCCAGGAGAATCCCTCGCCATAACGGCGCACGAAGCTGCGATCGAGTTTCAGCGCCGCCATGGCCGCGACGGCAAGGTCCTCGTGCAGGATCCCGGCGCGCGCATCCTTCACCACGTCGACGGGGCCGACCACCGGATAGGCGGCCACCGGCGTGCCGCACGCCATCGCCTCGATCAGCACCAGCCCGAACGTGTCGGTGCGGCTGGGGAACACGAACACGTCCGCCTGCCGATAGTGCCAGGCCAGCTCCGCACCCGACTTCATGCCGAAGAACCGCGCCGTCGGGAAGCGGCGCTCGAGCTCCGCGCGCGCCGGGCCGTCGCCGACAACCCACTTCGTACCCGGGAGATCGAGCGCGAGAAAGGCCTCGATGTTCTTCTCGACGGCCACCCGTCCGACGTAGACGAAGATCGGCCGCTCCGCCGGCAATTCCTCGCGCTGGCCCGGGCGGAACAGCGCGGTGTCGACACCGCGGGTCCACCGCGCAAGGTTGGCGATTCCGCGCTCCGCCAGGCGCTGCTCCATGTCCGGCGTGGCCACCATGACGGCGCTCGATGGCGCGTGAAACCACCGCATCACCGCGTAGGTCCACGCCAGCGGCAGTCGTGATCGCGCGTGGATGTATTCCGGAAACTGGGTGTGATAGGCGGTCGTGAACGGGCGGCCGCTGCGGATGCAATGCCGTCGCGCGGCCATGCCGAGCGGCGCCTCGGTGGCGATGTGCACGGCGTCGGGTGCGAAGTCCTCGATCATGCGCGCGACGCGGCGGCCGGGCAGCACGGCAAGGCGGATGTCGGGATAGGTGGGGCAGGGCAACGTGCGAAAGGACTCGGGGGTGATCGTGCCAACGGTGTGGCCGAGCGCCTCCAGCTCGCGAATCGTGTTGCGCAGCGTGGTGACCACCCCGTTGATCTGCGGGGCCCAGGCGTCGGTGACGATCAGAATGCGCAGCGTACGCGCGCGAAGCGCAACGGTGGCGGCGCGGGCCTCGAGCTTCGTGGTCACGCGGGCGGCAAGGTCGTTCATCCTTTCACACTCCGACCGTAACGACATCTGCACGGTGCTGGGCGGGTGCGGCGTCGAGGCGACCCACAACGTCGTGCCAGCGCAGGATCGACAGCCGGCCGTCGTAGTCCTCCACCAGCGCGGTGAGGCTCTCGACCCAGTCGCCGTCGTTGCAATACAGCACGCCGCCGATGTCGCGGATCTCGGCCTGGTGGATGTGGCCGCACACGACGCCGTCGAAGCCGCGGGTGCGGGCTTCGCGCGCCAGCGCTTCCTCGAACGCGCCGATGTAGTTGACGGCATTCTTCACCCGGAGCTTCAGGAACTGGGACAGCGACCAGTACGGCAGGCCGACGCGCGCGCGCAATGCGTTCCAGTGCTGGTTGAGCTTCAGCGTGAATGTATAGAGCACGTCGCCGAGCAGCGCCAGCCACCGCGCGCACTGCACGACGGCATCGAACAGGTCCCCGTGGGTCACCAGCAGGCGCCGCCCGTCCGCGGTCGTATGCTCCGCCTCGGCGCGGATCACGATGCCGCCGAAGTCGAGGCCCGTGTAGTGGCGCGCGGCCTCGTCGTGGTTGCCCGGCACGTAGCAGACCCGCGTACCCTTGCGCGCCTTGCGCAGGACCTTTTGCACGATGTCGTTGTGCGACTGGTGCCAGAACCAGCGGCGTTTGAGTTGCCACCCGTCGATGATGTCGCCGACGAGGTAGAGATAGTCCGACTCCGTGCGCCGCAGGAATTCGAGCAGCCTTGCGCTCTGGCATCCAGGCGTGCCGAGATGGGTGTCGGAGATGAAGATGGCACGGAAGCGCAGCGCGTTGGCGTCCTCTTGGTCTGCGTCAGCGCCGGTGTGCGGCGCGAAATTCGACGCGAGGTCGCGCAGGTCGCGTGGCGGACTCATTGCGTGCGGTTGCGTGGGCACGGTTCGCGCCACGGCGGGCTGCCCACGGCGGGCCGCTGCAGCTGCATGTGGTCAGGCCGCCGCACGGTAATGCCGCGCGTAGCGGCCGGCAATGCGCGCCCGCGGCAGCAGCATGAAGAAGTCCGCGGTATTGAAATCGGGATCCCAGGCGGGCTCGCCGCCGATCCACGCGCCCATCCGCAGATAGCTCTTGAGCAACGGTGGCAGCCGGGCCGTGCCGGGACCTTCCGCCGCCGCCGGAATGGCCGCGGCGCCGGATGGATGTTGCGTCAGCAGCGAGTGCCGCGGGAATACGCGGTGCTCGATCGGCGCCATGTGGTCCGGGGCAACGTCGCGCCAGATCGCCAGCGCGTTGGCGCCGCCGTCGCACATCGTCACCGAGGCGCAGCCGATGAGGTACGCATGGTCGCGCTCCAGCATCAGCTGCGCGATCCCCTGCCAGAGCAGCAGCAGCGTCGCGCCGGTGCGATAGGCCGGATGGACGCAGGCACGGCCGAGTTCCATGAAGGATGGCTTCAGCGCCGCCACGCGCGTCAGGTCGAACTCGGTGTCGGCGTAGAACGTACCGAGTCCGCGGGCCCGTTCGGCGGTCAGGATCCGGTAGGTGCCGACGATTTCGTCCGTTGCGCGGTCGCGGACGATCAGGTGTTCGCACCACGGGTCGAAGAAGTCCACGTCGCGGCCGGGGTCGCGCGTGGCGATGGTTGCACCCATTTCCTCGACGAACACACGGAAGCGCAGGCGCTGCGCGCCCTCGATGTCCTTGGCGCTGATGGCGCGCACCAGTTCCAGCCGGGGTCGGCGCGCGTCCACGGTTTCATGCTGAATGGCAAGTTGCATCGGCATCCCCTTGATGAAGCAGGCAATGACCGAACTCTAGGGATGCGATGCGACGCGCGAGTGAACGGGCGGTGGCGCCAACATGAAGGTTGCGTGACGGAAATGTGAATGCCGTCACCGGTCGTTGCGACCGCGGGCCGGTGCGGACCGCCCCGGCGGAGGCGAGGTCGAAGCGGAACGACGCTCAGCGCGGGGCGCGCCACGGCCGCTTCAGCGCGGCCCACTCCGAACGTTCCTTCTCCAGCAGGTGCGCGGTCAGCGGATGCGCCTTGAGCCAGCGGGCCGCCACAGCGAAGTGGATCGGCCGACCCATCGACAGCGTGATGCGCGGTGTATCGATCGCGCGCCTTGCGTGGTGAAACAGCACCGCCAGCCGCAGCGACAGAAGCTGCGCGGCAAAGTCGGGATCGGGTAGCACCTGCGCCGCCTTGGCCAGTCCGCCGCGTCCGCACAGGACCAGCATCGCAAGCTGCCGCTGCTCCTGCGCCGAGAAGCCCGGCATGTCGGCATTCTCGAGGATATAGGCGCCGTGCTTGTGATAGCCGATGTGCGAGACCGTATTGCCGATCTCGTGCAGCAGCGCCGCCCACTCGAGTCGCTGCGCGGCTTCCGCCGTGGGCGCGCGCGCGGACTTCTCGTAAAGCGTCCTGGCCATATTCGCCACTCGCTGCGCGTGCGCGCGGTCGACGTGGTAGCGCTCCATGAAATTCTCGACCGTCGCCGCGCGGCTGTCGCGCTGGACGGTGCGGCCGAGGAGGTCGTACAGCACGCCCAGGCGCAATGCGCCGCCCACGGGATTGATCCGGGGCACCGACAGTTCCGCCATCGCGGCCGCCATGATGGCAAAGCCGCCGGCCAGCACCGGCGCGCGCTCGGGCTTGACTCCCGCCAGAGCCAGTCGGGAGACGTGTCCGGCGCCGATCATGCGCTTGCGCAGCCGCACGAGACCGTCCGGCGTGATGCCGCCGGCGGACAGTCCGTTTTCCTCGAGGATCGCGGCCAGCGCGAGCGCGGTGCCGGACGACGCGTAGGCGTGCTGCCAGTGCTCGCGCCCGAACTCGCGGGCGATGGCCTCGATCTCGGCGCGGGCGTGGGTTTCGGCGGCGACGAAGGCCTCCGCGCGCAGCGCGCCGGTCGGGAAGAACCGCTGCGACAGGCTGACGCAGCCCAGCTTCAGCGACTCGAGCCGCTCCGGCGCGAAGCCGCGGCCGATCACGAACTCCGTCGAGCCGCCGCCGATGTCGATGACGAGGCGCGGATCCGGTGACGGCGGCAGCACGTGCGCCACGCCGAGATAGATGAGCCGTGCCTCCTCGTGGCCGCCGATGATGTCGATGGGGAAGCCCAGCGCCGCTTCCGCCTGCGGCAGGAACGTCGAAGCGTTCTTCGCCACGCGGAACGTGTTGGTGGCCACGGCGCGTACGGCGGACGGGTGCAGCCCCGACAGTCGCTCGGAGAAACGCGCGAGGCACGCGAGCGCCGCGTCCCGCGCGGCCGCCGTGAGCCGGCCCTGCGCATCCATTCCCGCACCGAAGCGGATGGTCTCGCGCCAGGTGTCGAGGCGGAATATCTGGTCCCCCTCCACGCGACCGACCTCGAGCCGGAAGCTGTTCGAGCCGAGATCGACGACGGCGAGCGTGGCGGGATCGGTGGTGGGCTTGGGCGTGCGCGCGAACAGGCGGGGCATGGGATCGGGTATCGATGGGTGCGGAAAGCGGCGTGGAAAGACTAGCAGATACGGCACGCGCCGCGCCTGAATCCGGTGGGGCTGTCAACCACCGGGGCAGGACCGTGTCCCTTTCCTGCTAGTCTCGCAGGGCCATGGCTATCGACTACCTGCAGAAGATCCTGACCGCCCGCGTGTACGACGTCGCGGTTGAAACCGCGCTCGAATTGATGCCGACGCTGTCGCAGCGACTCGGCAACCGCGTGCTGCTCAAGCGCGAGGATCAGCAGCCGGTGTTCTCGTTCAAGTTGCGCGGCGCGTACAACAAGATGGCGCAGCTGCTGCCCGCCGAACGGGCCCGCGGCGTGATCGCCGCCTCCGCCGGCAATCACGCGCAGGGCGTCGCGCTGGCCGCGCAGCGCCTTGGTTGCAAGGCGACGATCGTGATGCCGGTGACGACCCCGCACATCAAGATCGCCGCGGTCGAGGCGCGGGGCGCGCGCGTGGTGCTGCATGGCGACTCGTATTCGGACGCCTACACGCACGCGCTGGCGCTGCAGAAGAAGTCCGGCGCCGCGTTCGTGCATCCCTATGACGACCCCGACGTGATCGCGGGGCAGGGGACGATCGCCGTGGAGATCCTCCGGCAATGTCCGGGACCGCTCGATGCGATCTTCGTGGCGGTGGGCGGCGGCGGCCTCATCAGCGGCATTGCCGCCTACGTGAAGCGGGTACGTCCCGAGGTGAAGATCATCGGCGTGGAGCCGGTGGATTCCGACGCGATGACGCGTTCGCTCGCCGCGGGACGGCGGGTGACGCTGCCGCACGTGGGGCTCTTTGCCGACGGCGTGGCGGTGAAGCAGGTGGGCCGCGAAACCTTCCGGCTGGCGCGCCAGTACGTCGACGAAATGATCCTCGTGGACACCGACGCCATCTGCGCCGCGATCAAGGACGTCTTTGCCGACACGCGCTCCATCCTGGAGCCAGCCGGCGCCCTGTCGGTGGCCGGCGCCAAGGCGTGGTGCGAGAAACACCGCGTGCGCGGCAAGACCTATGCGGCCATTGCCTGCGGCGCCAACATGAACTTCGACCGGCTCCGCTTCGTGGCCGAGCGGGCCGAACTGGGCGAGCAGCGCGAAGCGATCTTCGCCGTGTCGATCCCCGAGCGGCCCGGCAGCTTCCGCGAGTTCTGCGGTTTGATCGGCAAGCACAACATCACCGAGTTCAACTACCGCTACGCCGACGCGAAGACAGCGCACCTCTTCGTCGGCGTCGAGGTGGCCGGGCCGAAGGCCACCGCGGAGCTGCTCGCCTCGTTTCGCAGGCACAGGATCGAGGCCAGCGACCTGTCCGACAACGAAATGGCGAAGCTGCATGTGCGGCATCTCGTGGGCGGCCACGCACCTTCGGCCACGCACGAAATGCTGTACCGCTTCGAGTTTCCCGAGCGCCCTGGCGCGTTGATGCGGTTCCTGGACAGCATGAGCACCGGGTGGAACATCAGCCTCTTCCACTACCGCAACCATGGCGCCGACTACGGCCGCGTGCTGGTCGGCATGCAGGTGCCGCCCGCGGA
Organism: Betaproteobacteria bacterium; assembly: GCA_031410015.1. Lineage (GTDB taxonomy): Bacteria > Pseudomonadota > Gammaproteobacteria > Burkholderiales > Casimicrobiaceae > VBCG01. Next base: position 10,604 of record JANNYI010000511.1, read on the forward strand.
GAAGGCGGATTTTCGTCGCTTTCTCGACAAACTCGGCTATACCTGCGTCGACGAATCCGCCAATCCGGCCTATCGGATGTTCCTCGGGCGCTAGCGCAACGCCTCACCGCGAGATGATCGCAACCCGGCGGCCGCCCATCCTCGCCGCAACGCGGCAACCCCTGCCGCAGCACGGCACCGAGGCGGCCCGAAAATTGCCCGGTTGTTGCATTTTTCATGTTTTTCGCCGCCAGCGACGATTCCGGCAAGCTTTATGCTCTAGGCAATGCGCTTGCCCCGTGGCAGACTTGAACACGACAACTTTGGGCGCGCTTTCCGCGGCCGGCGTGTCGGTCGATCGAACGAAGGGATTATCTTGGCGGAGTCCACCCCGTTGCAGGGCGTGAAGGTCATGGTGATCGATGATTCGAACACCATTCGCCGCAGCGCCGAAATTTTCCTGCTGCAGGCAGGTTGCTCGGTCATCCTGGCGGAGGACGGCTTCGATGCGCTCGCCAAGATTACCGACCACCAGCCCGATCTCGTCTTCGTCGACATCATGATGCCGCGCCTCGATGGCTACCAAACGTGCGCGCTGATCAAGAAAAACACCAAATTCCAGCGAATTCCGGTCGTGATGCTGTCCTCGAAGGATGGACTTTTCGATCGGGCGCGCGGGCGGATGGTCGGGTCGGACCAGTACCTGACCAAGCCGTTCACCAAGGAGAGCCTCCTGAAGGCCGTCGCCGCCCACGTCAATCGGGCAGCCGCATGACGCGGCGCCGGGTCGGCGTGAAGCCGGCCCCGGGCCGACGCGATGTCGCTGGCATGGGGTCCCAGGATTCGAGCGCGAACAATTCGTACGCGTCGTTGTCGGGGAAGAGGAACAGGGCAGGAAAATGACCATCCGCAAAATACTCATCGTCGACGATTCGCCAACGGAACGCCACGTGCTCAACGACCTCCTGACCAAGTCGGGGTATGAGGTGGTCGCCAGCGACAACGGGGAGGACGCGATCCAGAAAGCCAAGTCGCTGAAGCCCGACCTGATCCTGATGGACGTCGTGATGCCGGGATTGAATGGCTTCCAGGCCACGCGCGCGATCAGCCGCGACCCCGACACGCGCTCGATCCCCATCATCCTGTGCACGTCGAAGAGCCAGGAAACGGACAAGATCTGGGGCATGCGGCAAGGCGCCCGCGATTACATCGTCAAGCCCGTCAACCGCGACGAGCTGCTGGAAAAGATTGCCGCGATCGGCTGATCGCCGCACCCACCATGGCCCGTGCAGCGAAACTCGACCTACGGACGTTCCAGAAGGAACTCGCGTCCCGGCTTGCGACCAAGACTGCGGCGCAGGTGGAATCGTCGCGGCTTGGCTTGGCCAGCGGCGGCGAGCGCTGGCTGATCCGGTTGTCGGACGCGGGCGAGGTGGTGACGCTGCCGGAGATCATCCCGGTGCCGCTGACGCGCCCGTGGTACGTGGGCATTGCCAACATCCGCGGCAACCTCTACAGCGTGATCGACTTCGCGCGCTTCCTGGCGCGCGACAGCGCGGTGGCCGGTGGGGCGTCGCGGCTCGTGGTGTTCGGCCCGCGCGCCGGCGGCATGAATGCAGGCATCGTCGTGCAGCAGGTGCTCGGCTTGCGCAACATCGCCGAACTGGCGCCGACGGCGCCGCCTGAGGGCGCCCCTGCGTGGTACGCGCAGCGCTGGATGGACGGCGATGGGCATGCATGGCAGGAAATCGACCTCGCCAAATTGGCCCAGGATCCTGCGTTCCTGCAGGTGGGCATCTAGTCGGCGACACAGGGCAACGGAGAACAACAGAATGGCGCTGAAACTTTCAAACCTGTTCGGCGGCGGCAAGAGCAAGCCCGCCGACGCCGGCCTCGACATGCCCACCACCCAGGTCAAGATGGGCCAGGCGCAGGGGGGGTACGACCCGCTGGCGTCCGTGTCCATCATGGAGCAGCTGCGCACCGCCACGGCCAGCATGTCGATGCCGCGCAAGCTGCCGATCATCGGCGCCATGCCGGTCGTCAAGCAGTTCCAGACGCTGGGTGTGCTGACGGTCACGTTTCTCGTGTTCGCGGCGCTGATGGTGTTCCTCGACGGCCGGCAGTCCTCCCAGAATGCCGCTGCTGCGGCCACGGCCACGGAAATGCAGATGTTGTCGCAGCGCCTCGCGCGGGGCACGTCGCTGGCATCGCAGGGCCAGGCGGGCGCGTTTGCGGCGGTCAAGGACAGCCGCGATCGATTCACGAGCGATCTCGATGCGCTGTTGACCGGCGGCACGGTTCGCGGCGTCAGCCTCGACCTGTCGCAGGACGAGGCGACGCTGAAACTGATGGATGCCATCAAGACCCGATGGGCCCGCGTGGACAAGGCCACTGCGCAGGTGCTGGACAACGAGAAGAGCCTCACTGCGCTCGCCAAGGGACTTGAATCGCTCAACGCCGGCAACAACGCGGTGCTGGAGCTTGCCCAGCAGGCAGCGCAGCAGATTGCCCAGGGCGGTGGCACCGCGCGCGAACTCGACTATGCCAACCAGCTGGCCGTGCTGTCGCAGCGGATCGCCAAGAATGCCAACACGCTGGCGTCGTCCGACGAGATCGAGCCCGACGTCGCCTTCCTGCTGGGCAAGGACACGGGCACGTTCCGCGACATCCTGACCGGCCTGCAGCGGGGCAGCGACACGCTGCGCCTCGCCCCGGTGCGGTCCGAGGATGCGCGCGCCACGCTTGCCGAGCTGCAAAAGCGCTTCGGCGCCAACGAGACCAGCATCAACGCAATCCTGGCCAGCATGAAGAACCTGCTGGCCGCGAAGCAGGCCGCGCGCAGCATCAACGTGGAAGCCGAGCCCCTGCTCACGGAGACCACGGCGCTGGCCCGCGAGTACGAGTCGGGCACCACGCGCAAATGGACGCTGGGTGTGGCCATCTTCTTCGCCGTGCTGGCGCTCGCCATGCTGGTGTTGCTGGGCAAGGTCTTCCTCGACGACGCCCGCGTGCGCGCCTTCGAGAGCGAAGGCGAGAACAAGCGCAACCAGGAGGCCATTCTTCGACTGCTGAACGAGATGGGCAACCTGGCCGACGGCGACCTCACGGTGCAGGCGTCGGTCACCGAGGACGTGACGGGCGCGATTGCCGACTCCATCAACTTCACGATCGAGGAATTGCGCACGCTGGTGCGCGGCATCAACTCGGCCACCGACCAGGTGACCAAGGCCACGCAGGAAACGCAGGCCATTTCCAACCGCCTCTACGAAGCTTCGCAGCGGCAGAACCGCGAGATCCAGCAGGCGTCGGCATCGGTGCTGTCGATGGCGCAGTCGATCAACGAAGTGTCGCAAACCGCCACGCAGTCCGCCCGCGTGGCCCAGCAATCGCTGGCGGCCGCCGAAAAGGGCGGCGTGGTCGTGCAGAGCCAGATCGCGGGCATGAACGAAATCCGCACGCAGATCCAGGACACGTCCAAGCGGATCAAGCGCCTCGGCGAATCGTCGATGGAGATCGGCGAAATCGTCGAGCTGATCTCGGACATTACCGAACAGACCAACGTGCTGGCCCTGAACGCCGCGATCCAGGCGGCCTCCGCCGGCGAAGCGGGTCGGGGCTTCACGGTGGTGGCAGAAGAAGTGCAGCGGCTGGCGGAACGCTCCGGCGAGGCTACGAAGCAGATCGAAGCGATCGTGAAGACCATTCAGGCCGACACCCAGGACGCGGTGGCTGCCATGGAGAAATCCACGGTCGGTGTGGTGGAAGGAACCAAGCTGTCCGACGCGGCGGGTCAGGCGTTGACGGAGATCCAGAAGGTGTCGCGCGACCTGGCGGACCTCATTTCGCGGATTTCCGCCCAGACGCAGATGCAGTCGACCTCCGTCACCGACGTGACGCGCGGCATGCAGGGCATCCTGAAGATCACCGAGGAAACCACCGAAGGCACCAAGCAGACGAACGTTTCCATCGGCCAGCTCACCAAGCTTGCCGCGGAACTGCGCTCGTCCGTCGCGGGCTTCAAGGTCTAGCGCGCCGGGACGAACACGACCGCGGCATGGGCCGCGGGCGCGACACCGTCGTCCCCGGCGCGGAAATTGCTGTACGTCTCCGCATTGATTCTTCGCGCGAGGAGCGTGACAAGCCGTGGCAACCGAACCCAACTCCGAATTCGACGTCGGTCCGCTCTCGTGGGTACAGGGCGAGATCGACCAGGCGCTCTCGCGCGGCATCGAGGCGCTGGCCGCGTTCGGCGCGGAACCGCAGGACACCGCCTCCCTGAAGCACGCGCGGATGCATGTCCACCAGGCCGCCGGCGCCATCCAGATGGTGGGCCTTGACGCAGTTGTCGCCTACACCGACGAACTGGAGCGGCAGTTGCTGCGCCTCGAGGAGTCGCCGCCGCAGGACCTGGCGCCGACGATCGGCGCGATCGACAAGGGTTGCCGCAAGCTCAAGATCTTCCTGGATGAACTCGTCAACGGCGCGGTCCCGGTGCCGCTCAAGCTCTACCCCGAATACGAGACGATGCAGCTGATGCGCGGCGTCAAGGCGGCCGCCCCTACCGACCTCTTCTACCCCGACTTGAGCCCTCGGCCGCCGCGGATCGTGGCGCGCGAGGCGCTCTCGCCCAACCGGCTGCCTTCGCACCTCGTCAAGCAGCGCCGGCTCTACCAGCGCGGGCTGCTCGCGTGGTTGCGCGGCGATGAAACCGGCGCGGCCACGATGCGCGATGCGATCGCCGGCATCGAGGACGTCACGATGCAGGGCAACCTGCGCGCCTTCTGGTGGACCGTGGGCGCCGTGCTGGAAGGTCTCGTCGAGAATGGTCTCGACCGGGGCTTCGGCGTCAAGCAGCTCACGGCCCGCATCGACCTGCAGATCCGGCGCGTGGCCGAAGGCAGCGCCAAGGTCGCCGACCGGTTGCGTCGCGAAGTGCTGTACTTCGTCGCGATCTGCGCGCCCGTGGGGCCGCAGGTACAGGCCGTGCAGCGCGCGTTCAAGCTGTCGGGACTCATTCCGTCCGCGGAGGTGCTGTCGGCCGACGTCGTGCGGATCCAGCCGCTGCTGCGCGAGGCGCGCGAGCAGTTGTCCGGCGCGAAGGACGCATGGTTGAAGGCCGCCTCGGGCCGGGCCGAGAACCTGCCCAAGCTGAAGCACACGCTCGCCTCGGTGCACGCCAAGGCTGCCGAGATCCACAACGGCACGCTGATGAAGCTGACGGCCGCGCTGGTCGAGCGGCTCGACAAGATGCCCACCACGGGCGTGAGCGAACCTGTGGCGATGGAATATGCCACCGCGCTGCTGCTCGCCGAAAGCGCGTTCGAAAATTACTCGACGCTGTCCGCCGATTTCCCGCAACAGGTCGACGCCATGCTCGCGCGTCTCGATGCGGTGCGGCAGGGTCGTCCGCCCACCAGCGACGGCGTGCCGATGCTGGACGAGATGAGCAGGCGCGCGCAGGAGCGCGTGCTGCTGGCTCAGGTGGGACGCGAGATCCAGGCCAACCTCCGGCACATGGAGCAGCTGCTCGACGCCTTCTTCCGCGACCACACCAAGCGCGCCGAGCTGGCCACGCTTGCCAAGGACAGCGCGCAGATCCGCGGCGCGCTGCAGATCCTGGGGCTGGCCGAAGCCGACCGCCTGCTCGAGCTGTGCGAACAGCAGATCGCCACCTATGCCAATCCGGATACGGTGGTCAACGACGAGGACCTCGAATTGCTGGCGGAGTCGCTCTCCGGACTCGGCTTCTACATCGAAGCGGTGGAGCAGCAGCGGCCCGAACGCGACCGCCTGATCGCGCCGCTGATCGCCAAGCGGCTTGGCGAGGCTCCGGCGCCGGTGGCCGCCGAAGTCGACTCGGTCGAGGCGGCGGTGGCCGAATTGCGCGCCGCGTTGCCGCAACTGGTCAGCGAAGTACAGCAGGCGCCCGCGGACGCGGCGGCGCGCGAGGCGCTGAAGCGCAAGCTGGTGGGACTGCGCGACGATGCCGACCTGATCGGCGACCCCGATCTGGTGGCTCAGGTCGACGCCGTGCTGTCCGAACTGGATGCGCGCGGAACGGGCAACCTGGCGGCGGCCGTCGAGGCGATTGCCGAGACGTCGGCGCCCGCGCCGGCCATTTCCGAGGAAACGCAGCGACTGCTGGCCACCGACGCCAGCGGTCTCGACCGCGAGTTGCTCGAGATCTATCTCTTCGAGGCGGCGGAGGTGCTCGACGCCGTCGCCGAGCAGGAACGCGCGCTGGCGGCCAACCCCGGCGACCGCGAAGCGTTGCGCACGATTCGGCGCGGCTTCCATACGCTGAAGGGCAGCGGGCGCATGGTGGGCCTCACCCAGCTCGGCGATGTTGCCTACGGGGTCGAGCACATCCTCAATCGGTTGCTGGAGGAAGAGCGCCCGGTCACCCGCGCCGTGCAGGCGATGATCGGCGTGGCCGAGTCCAATTTCCGGCAGTGGGTGGAAGCATTGACCAGCCAGGGGCGGGTCGAGGCCGATCCACGCGCGCTGGAGGCCGCCATCGCCGCCGTCGAGCGCGAATTGCCCGGCGCAGTGATCACCCCCGATGTCGCGCCGTCCAATGTCGTCGACCTCGTGCGCGCGCCGGTGCGCGCCGTGCCCGATACGCCACCGGAGCCGCCCGCGGTGTCCACGGCAAAGCCCACCCTCGCGCTCCTCGACTTGCCCGAGCTGGGTTTCGGCGGCGACGTCGGCGCCACGGTCATTCCGCTCGAACCGGAAATACTGGAAACCATCGACATGCCGTTGCCGGCGGAGACGCCCGGCGACGACGGCCCGGCGCTGCGTCTGGTAAGCGAATTGCCGACAGCTTCGACGCTGGTGCCCCAGGCGGCGCGCGCAAGCGCCGCGCCGGAACCGGCGGCCGAAGTTTCCGACGACATCACGATCGGCGATGTGACGCTGTCGCGGATGCTGTGGCTGATCCTGTGCGACGAGGCCGTGCAACATGTGGCGGTGCTCGAGCACGAGCTTGCAACCCTGCAGTTCGACCCGCTTGCCGTGCCGTCGCCCGCGATGGTCCGGGCCGGCCATACGTTGTGCGGCATTCACCGCACCGGCGGCTTCCCACTGGTGGCAACGACGGCGCGCTCTGTCGAGCAGACGCTGCTGGCGCTGGCGGAGCATGGCCCGCCGCTGCCCGGAGCAACCCAGCCGGTGCTGGCGCGCGCCGTGGCCGGCGTGGCGTTGCTGTGCGGACGGGTCCGCGCGCGCGAGACTTTCTCCGCCGGCGATGCCGACGAAGCTGCGGCCATCCAGCACGAACTCGATGAACTGCGGCAGCAGGCGGCAGGGGGCTCCGGCAACGCCGATGCGGAAGCTGCCGCGGCCATGCTGGCACGGCTCGAGGAGGAGGCGGCTGCGGCGCGGGCGACACCAATGGCGCTCGTCGCGCCGCCGGTGCAGTCGCCGCCACTGCCGGACGATGTCGATGCGGCCGTAGCCGACACGTTCGCGGCGGCCGCCGCCGCCGATCGCGTCACGGCAGAAGTCCAGGACGAGATTGCCGCGCTGGTGGCGGCCGTTGATCCTCTGGCTGACGTGCACGACGACGTCGATCCGCACGTGCTCCCGATTTTCCTCGATGAGGCGGCCGAGCTCTTCCCGCAGGCCGGTGAGGACGTCAGGGCGTGGCGCCGCAACCCGTCCGACGACCAACCTGTGGCGCGCCTGCGGCGCACGCTGCACACGTTCAAGGGCAGCGCGCGTATGGCCGGCGCGATGCGCCTCGGCGAAATCGCGCATCTGATGGAGTCGCGCCTGCTCGACGGCGAGACGCCGGTGCTGGGCACCGCCGAGCTCTTCGATGAACTCGACCTCGATCTCGATCGTATTGCCTTCGGCCTCGATGCGCTGCGTCGCGGCGAACTCGATGCGCCCATGCCTTCGCCGCTCGACGACCAGCCGAAGGCGCCAGCGCCGTCGGTGGCGCCGGCCGATGCAACGGTTGTCGCGCCGGCGTCGATTGCGCCGGCGACGCCCGCCGCGCCGGCCGACGCTGTCGTAGAGCATGCGACAACAATGCCGGCGATGCCCACTTCGCCGTTGACCGAAGCAGCATTGCCGGAGGTATCGCCGCCCGAAGCGACGCCGCCGGCGGCGACACCTTCAACGGCCCCCGAGACCAGGCGTGAGCCGGAGGTCGTGCCGCTTGCGGCGTCCATCCCTGCGGCGGTGCAGGTGCCGTTCGTGGCGCCGACGCCCTTCGTGGCACCCGTGCCGTCGCCCACGCCGGCCATTCCGGCGGCGCCCGTGGAAGCCACGCAGGAACTCGAGACGGGCGCGCGGGCGCAGTTGCGCGTGCGCGCCGACATCATCGATCGGCTGGTCAACGAAGCGGGCGAAGTGGCGATTGCGCGTGCCCGCGTCGAGGGCGAGCTGCGCTCGCTCAAGTCCAACCTGCTGGAACTCACCAACAGCGTGATCCGCCTGCGCACGCAGATGCGGGAAATCGAGATCCAGGCGGAGTCGCAGATCCAGTCGCAGCTGACGCTGCGCAACGACCAGACCGAGGACTTCGACCCGCTGGAGTTCGATCGCTACACGCGCTTCCAGGAACTGACACGGTCGCTGGCCGAAGGCATCAACGACGTATCGACGGTGCAGCAGGCATTGCTCAAGAATCTGGACGACGCCGACGCAGCGCTGCTGGCGCAGGCGCGCATGTCGCGCGAGGTGCAGCAGCGCTTGTTCGCGATCCGCACCGTGCCCTTCGGCAGTCTGTCGGAGCGGCTGTACCGCATCCTGCGGACGACGGCCCGCGAACTCGACAAGCGCGCCAACCTCGAGATCAACGGCAGCCAGGTCGAACTCGATCGATCCGTGCTGGAAAAGCTCGTCGGGCCGCTCGAGCACCTGCTGCGCAATGCCCTCGACCACGGCATCGAGTCGCGCGATGCGCGGCGGAATGCCGGCAAGGCCGACATCGGCGAAGTTGCACTGACCGTGCGTCAGGTCGGCAATGAAGTCGTGATCGAACTTGCCGACGACGGCAACGGCATCGACTTCGCGCGGGTCGAGGAGCGCGCGCGCGCGCTCGACCTGGTGCCGGCCGGCACCACGCCGACGCAAGCACAGCTGACCGAGGTCCTGTTCCATCCGGGCTTCTCCACCGCGGCCAAGGTCACGCAGATCTCCGGACGCGGCATTGGAATGGACGTCGTGCGCAGCGATATCGCGGCGCTGGGCGGGCGCGTCGAGGTGGCCTCCATGCCCGGCAAGGGCACGCGCTTCACGCTGACGATGCCGCTCACGCTGGCGGTGGCCCAGGCCGTGCTCATTCGCGCGGGGGGCCGGCTGTGGGCGCTGCCCGCGCCGATGGTCGAGCAGGTGCAGCAGGTGAAGGCGCAGGCGCTGCTCGACATCTATATCCAGCGCAAGGTGGACTGGCAGGGTCGGGTCTATCCGTTCCATTACCTGCCGCGTCTCCTGGGCGATACGGTTCACAATCCGGAGACCAAGCGCTACAACTCGGTACTGCTGCTGCGCAGCGGGCAGAGCTACGCCGCTGTTCACGTCGACGAAATGCTGGGCAACCAGGAAGTCGTCGTGAAGAACATCGGACCGCAGCTCTCGCGCGTGTCGGGCATTTCCGGCGCCACGGTGCTCGGCACCGGCGAGATCGTGCTGATCATCAATCCGGTGCAGCTCGCAAGCCGCACCGACATTCCGCATTTCGACCCGTCGGGCGAGGATCGCGCGATGGGCGATCGCCCGCGGGCGCACGTGGCGCCGGTCTCCACGCGGCCGACGGTGATGATCGTCGACGACTCGCTGACGGTGCGCAAGATCACCAGCCGGCTGCTGCAGCGCGAGGGCTTCGCGGTCACCACGGCCAGGGACGGCGTGGATGGCCTGCAGGTGCTGAGCGAAACCATGCCGGACGTGATCCTGCTCGACATCGAGATGCCGCGGATGGATGGCTTCGAATTCACCAAGACGATCAAGGGCGACGCCAGGTACGTCAACATCCCGATCATCATGATCACGTCGCGCACCGCCGAAAAACATCGCAACATGGCGGCCGAACTCGGCGTGGACATGTATCTCGGCAAGCCCTACCAGGAAGAGGAATTGCTGCGGCATCTGCGCGAGATGACCGGCGTGGGCGCAACAGCCTGACGATCGCACATGCAGCATCCGGCACCACGGCGCGGGCGATCGCGCCGTCGTGCTGTTGGCGTGTAACATTCATGCATGAGCTCGTCGTTGCCCCTTGCCGGAGCGGGTGCCGGTACCCGCGAAGGTGCGATTGCCGCGGCGCAGGCACAATTCGACGACGGCCGCTTTGCCGCCGACCTGCGGCGCCGGGTTGCCTTTCGCACGGAAAGCCAGCGCGAGGGCGCGCGCGCGGATCTCGCGTCCTACCTCACGCTGGAATTCGTCCCTGCGCTGGCGGCGCTGGGCCTCTCGTCACAGATCTTCGACAACCCCGTTGCGACCGGCGGGCCGCTGCTGGTTGCGCAGCGCCTTGAGGATCCCGCGCTGCCCACCGTGTTGACCTACGCGCATGGCGATGTCGTGCTTGGCTACGACGCCGAATGGCGCGCCGGACTCTCGCCGTGGGCGCTCGCGATCGACGGCGACCGCTGGTACGGCCGCGGCACGGCCGATAACAAGGGCCAGCACAGCATCAATCTCGCGGCGCTTGCCAGCGTGCTTGGCGAGCGCGGGCGCCTGGGCTTCAACCTCAAGTTGTTGCTGGAGACGAGCGAGGAAACCGGGTCGCCCGGGCTGCGCGCATTCTGCGAACAGCAGCGCGAGCTGCTCGGCGCCGATCTCTTCATCGCATCGGACGGGCCGCGGCTGCGCGCCGACCAGCCCACGCTGTTTCTGGGCAGCCGGGGCGCCTTCAACTTCGACCTGACGGTGGCGGCGCGTGATGGCGGCCATCACTCCGGGAACTGGGGCGGCCTGCTCTCCAATCCGGGCACGGTGCTGGCCAATGCGATCGCCACGCTGGTGGATGCGCATGGGCGCATCCTGGTGCCGGCACTGCGGCCGCCACCCATTCCTGCTGCGGTTCGGCGCGCGCTGGCCGACGTGGTTCCCGGCGAGCCGGACGGCCCGGCGATCGACCCTGGCTGGGGCGAAGAGGGGCTGACACCCGCCGAGCGCGTTTTCGCATGGAACAGCCTCGAGGTGCTGGCCTTCAAGACGGGTAATCCGGAGCATCCCGTCAATGCCATTCCGCCGCGTGCGCGGGCCCACATGCAGTTGCGCTTCGTCGTCGGCACCGACCCCGCGCAACTGATGCCGGCGCTGCGCGAGCACTTCGATCGCCTGGGATTGCACCAGGTCGAGGTCACGACCGCGCCCGACACGTTGATGCCGGCCACGCGGCTCGACCCCGCGCATCCGTGGGTGCAGCGGGTAGCGCAGTCGATCGCCGCCACGACCGGTGCGCCACCCGTGATATTGCCGAACCTCGGCGGCTCACTGCCCAACGATTGCTTTGCCGATGTGCTGGACCTGCCCACGGTGTGGGTTCCCCACTCCTACCCGGCGTGTGCGCAGCATGCCCCCAACGAGCACCTGCTGGGGTCGGTCGCGCGTTCGGGCCTTGCCCTGATGGCCGGAATATTCTGGGACCTGGGAGAAGCCGCTGCCGGCGCCGCGAATCTTGCGGCACATCAACGCATTCCCGCTCGGATGGGCTAAATTGACCGTTCAATCCTGAGGGAGAAGCGATGGCGAACTACGCCACGAAACAGCTTCGCACCATCGCACTGGTCGGCCAGGGCGGTGCGGGCAAGACAACGCTCACGGAAGCGCTGCTGGTCCGAGCCGGCGCGGTCCCCGTCGCCGGCAGTGTCGAGCGCGGTACCACCGTCAGCGACTTCGATCCGTTCGAGAAGCAGTACCTGCACTCGTTGCGGTCCGCGCTGGTCCACCTCGAAACGGGGGACACGCGCGTGCATCTCATCGATACGCCGGGCTTCCCCGACTTCATCGGGCAGGCGATCGGCGCGCTCGATGCGGTGGAGACGGCCGCTGTCGTGATCAATGCGCAGGCCGGTATCGAGATGGTGGCCACGCGCATGATGGACCAGGCGGCGCGACGCAAGCTGTGTCGCGTGGTCGTCGTCAACAAGATCGATGGCGACAATGTCGACCTGGAAGCGTTGCTGACAGCGATCCAGGAGTCCTTCGGCAAGGAATGTCTGCCCATCAATCTTCCGGCCGATGGCGGCAAGCGCGTGGTCGATTGTTTCTTCAATCCATCGGGCACCGCGGATTTTTCGTCGGTGGAGGCCGCGCATCGCGCGCTGGTCGACCAGGTGGTCGAGGTCGATGAAGCACTGATGGCCATCTACCTCGAGCGCGGCGAAGTGGCGCCCGAGGAATTGCATGCGCCGTTCGAGCAGGCGCTGCGCGACGGGCACCTGGTGCCCGTGTGTTTCGTGTCGGCGCGTACCGGCGCGGGCGTGGCCGAACTGCTGCAGGTGTTCGATCGCCTGCTGCCCAATCCGACGGAAGGCAATCCGCCGCGCTTCACCAAGGGCGAGGGCGCCGCGGCGGTGGAGTTCCATTCGCAACCGGACCCGAAGCAGCATGTGCTGGCGCACGTATTCAAGGTGGTGATGGATCCGTTCGTCGGCAAGCTCGGCATCTTCCGCGTGCACCAGGGCACGGTCACGCGCGACACGCAGCTCTTCGTCGGCAGCGGCCGCAAGCCGTTCAAGGTGGGGCATCTCTTCATGCTGCAGGGGGGCAAGAACGTCGAGATCGATACCGCGGTCCCCGGCGACCTCGCCGCGGTGGCGAAGGTGGACGAGATCGAATTCGATTGCGTGCTGCACGACTCGCACGACGAGGATCACATCCATATGCAACCGCTCGAATTTCCGACGCCGATGCATGGCGTCGCGATCGAGCCGAAGCGCCGCGGCGACGAGCAGCGCATCTCGGAGGTGCTGCACCGGATGACGGCCGAGGATCCGACGCTGGTGGTCGCGCACGACACCAATCTCAACGAAACAGTACTGTGGGGCCTGGGCGAACTGCATCTGCGCTCGGTGCTGGAGCGGATGGCCGGGCAGTTCAAGCTCGAAGTCACGACGCGGCCGCCGCGCATTCCCTATCGCGAGACCATCACGGCGGCTGCCGAAGGCCATAGCCGCCACAAGAAGCAGACCGGCGGCGCGGGCCAGTTCGGCGAGGTGTACTTGAAGATCGAGCCACTGGCCCGTGGCGCCGGTTTCGAATTCGTCAGCACCGTGAAGGGCGGCGCGATTCCAACGTCGTTGATTCCCGCCGTGCAGAAAGGCGTGGAGCATGTGCTGGCGGCGGGGCCGCTGGCGGGGTTTCCGCTGCACGACGTGCGCGTGAATGTCTATGACGGCAAGTATCATCCTGTCGATTCGAAGGAAGTCGCGTTCGTGGCGGCCGGCCGCAAGGCGTTTCTGGACGCCATTGCCAAGGCCCGGGCGATCGTGCTCGAGCCGGTGGTGGGCGTCGAGATCAATTGCCCCGCGGCCAACATCGGCGACGTGACCGGCGACCTGGCGTCGCGGCGCGGGCAGGTCACGGGCACCAAGACGCTGCAGTCGGGGTCGCTGGCGGTAACGGGGCAGGCGCCTCTGGCCGAGCTGGAGGGTTATGCCGCGCGGATCAAGTCGATGACCGGCGGCCTGGGCGCATGGTCGATGGAGCTGTCGCACTACGAACCGGCGCCGCCGTCGCTGCAGCAGCAGCTCTCTGCGGAGTACGCCAAGCACCGGCGGCACGAGGAGGACTAGACGCACGCTGTTGACGGAATGCGGCGCGCGGATGCGGGGGCGGTTCGCTGCGTGTTCTGTTCGTCGCGGCAAGGTTCGTTGCGTGTCCTGTTTGCTGTGGCACGGTGCGGGTCGCGCCGGCCGGGGCGGGCTTAGT
>JANNYI010000512.1:0-15699 GCA_031410015.1 Betaproteobacteria bacterium
CGGGGTATGCCAGCCTGCTGGTCAGCTACATGCAGTCGAATGGGTTCCTGCAGACGCAGTTCATGCCGAAGTGAACCTTCAGGATCCGCGGGCCGTGTCGCGCGCGCGTTGCTCGGCGAATTCGCGGGTCTTGATCGCCAAGTACTCGGCGCGCTCGGATTCGCGCAACTGCGCGGCAAAGCGATCGGTCAGCGTGTAGTAGCGATCGAGCCGCGCCGCGGTACGGCTTGCTTCGGTCATGGTTGCGGTGTCCAGTACGGCGAGCAGCGCCAGGTAGTGGCGCATCGCGTTGCGTTCCACCACTCCACGCACGCCGCGTATGGGTTCCCCCGTTTCACTCCGTGAGAATCCGGTCTTGCCGCTGCCGGCGGTGGCGAGATAACCCGCGGTTACCGCGCGGCTGGCAAACGACGAGCGATACGCGTAGCGCACGGCGATGAAGGTCGCGTCGCCGGCCGGCATGGCCTCCAGCGTGAACACGTAGTCGCGCGTGTCCAGCGGCCCTTCGGGCGCGCGCAGCGCGACGCGCAGGTAACGCTCGCTGACCTGCGGCGCCGTCGCCACGAAATCGTGCACATAGGCACGTTCGGTAGGCTCGTAATGCTTGCGCCCGGCGTAGAGCGTGACGCGATCCTCGCCATTCACGCACGTGGGCGTGCAGCCCTTGACGTTGGGATGCAGCACGGCCACGTCGCAGAAGGCGCGCGGCGCGGCAAAGGCGGCGGCGAACGCAGCATAGGGGTGAGGCACGAGGCCCACGATCTCGCCTTCCGCCACGGCACCTTCCTCGCGCGAGCGCACGACCAGCGGCAGGCCGAACGGGCTGCGCGCCAGTTCGTCGGCCAGGGCAACGTGTCGCGCGGCGAGCGCGGCGGCGGCTTCGGTGGGCTCGGCGCGGGTTGCGGAGGGCGCCTGCGCCGAAGCGGCCGCGAACCAGAGGGCAGCGGCGATGCCGGCGGCAGCGATGGTCCAGCGATAGGGTGTTGAAGTCTTCATCATGGGTCCCGATCCGCGGCGGGGCTGCCAATGCACAGGACGCCCCGCCCGTGCCTTCGATACTAGGCAGGCGATCCTGCCGGCGCACCTGAGAATGTCGCTGCGCCAGGCCGGAAAATTCGCGCGCGCCGACAGGTGTCCGCGGGTGCCGCCGGGTCGGTTATGTATCGCGGGTTCTCGGCCCGGGGGGGGCATTATTAGGTATTGACTTAATTAAGAGATGGCTTAATATAAGGTTCATGCAGGTCTTTGCCGCCCTTGCCGACCCCACGCGCCGCCAGATCGTCGAGCTGCTGGCCCAGCGCAATCGCCTGTCGGTGGCGCACATCAACGCGCAGTTCCACGTCAGCGCGCCGGCCATCTCGCAGCATCTCAAGGTGCTGCGCGAAGCGAAGCTGGTGCGGGTCGAGGCGCGCGCGCAGCAGCGGCTTTATTCGCTCGATCCGGACGGTGTGGGCGAGGTCGAACAATGGGTGCACCAGCTGCACCGGCAATGGACGGAGCGCTTCGACGCGCTCGACCGCCTGCTGCTGCAGGAAATGAAGAAAGCGAAATCCGCGAAGAAGGAGCGCAAGGCATGACCTCAACCAATTCAACCGTTCTTACCCGGCCGTCGGACCGCGAGATGGTCCTGACCCGCAGTTTCAACGCGCCGCGCGAACTCGTGTGGCAGGCGTGGATCGATCCGGCCCAACTGGCGCGCTGGTGGGGGCCCGACGGCTTCTCGATCACCACGCATGAACATGCGGTCATGGAGGGCGGCGTATGGAGCCTGACGATGCACGGCCCCGACGGCCAGGACTTCCCTAACCGGATCGTCTACGTCGACGTGCAGGCGCCGGCGCGTCTGGTTTACCAGAACGCGGGCGAAGCTGGTGGCCGCCCCATCAAATTCCAGACCACGGTCACGCTGGAAGAGGCCGGCGGCGTCACCACGCTGGCAATGCATATCGAGTTCGCCGATGCCACGGATCTCGCCTTCGTGATCGCGAACTTCGCCGCGGACAAGGGCGGCGTGCAGACGGTGGGCCGCCTCGCTGCGCATATGGACATGCTGACCTCCGAGCATCCCGAATTCGTGATCACCCGCGTGTTCGACGCGCCGCGCGAACTGGTGTGGAAGGCATGGACCGATCCGGCGATGGTTGCGCAATGGTTCGGACCCAGGGGCTGCACCACGCGCCTCGTGAGGCACGAGGTGCGTCCCGGCGGCATCTGGCATTCGTGCATGACGATGCCGGACGGCACGGAGATGTGGGGCAAGTTCGTCTATCGCGAAGTGGTGCCGCCCTCACGCCTCGTGTGGCTCCATTCCTTCTCGGATGCGAACGAAAACCTCACGCACCATCCGATGAGTCCGGACTGGCCGCTGACGATGCTGACGACGGTGACGCTGGACGACATCGACGGCAAGACCAGGGTCACGCTGACTTGGACGCCGTATGAAGCGAGCGCGGCGGGGCGCAAGACCTTCGTCGGCGGCATGGCGGGGATGAACATGGGGTGGGGCGGATCGTTCGACCAGCTGGCTGCGCTGCTGTCGCTGCACTGATGTCAGGGCAGGTGCGCAGCAGTATGTCTCGCCTGCGTCTGTATCGGGCGCGCGAGGCTGAAGCCTCGCCTACAGTGCATACCGTGCATACCGTGCATACCGTGCATACAGTGCATACCGTGCATACAGGGTGAAACGTCGACAGGTTTGAAGGATTTGCGTCCTTCGTGAAACACTGGCGGCATGAATAGGCATTTCGATGTCGTGATCGTCGGTGGCGCCGTCACGGGCAGCGCCGCCGCGTATTTCCTGGGCGCGCAGCCGGCGTTCAACGGCAGCGTGCTGGTGCTCGAGCGCGACTTCGGTTACGCCCATTGCGCCACCACGCGCTCCGCCGCATCGATCCGGCACCAGTTCTCGACGCCGGAAAACATCCGCATGTCGATGTTCGGCACCGATTTCCTGCGCCGGGTGGATGAACATCTCGCGGTGGATGGCGACGTTCCGGCCATTGGTTTCTGCGAAGCGGGTTACCTGTTTCTCGCGACGGAAGCCGGACTGGCCGTGCTGGCAGGCAATCATCAGGTGCAGCGGGCCGAGGGTGCCGACGTCGTGTTGCTGGATGCGGCTCGATTGGCGGCGCGCTTTCCGTGGCTGGCCACCACCGATCTTGTCGCCGGGTCGCTGGGACGGTCCGGCGAAGGTTGGCTCGACGCCCACGCGCTGATGCACGGCTTTCGCCGCAAGGCGATCGCGCTGGGCGCCACGTATCGCGAAGCAGCGGTCGCCGGACTTCTGCGACAAGGGCGCCGGATCACGCAAGTCCGCCTGGACGATGGCACCACGATCGACTGCGGCACCGTCATCAATGCCGCGGGGACGAGTGCGGCAGTGCTTGCGCGCACCGCCGGCATCGAACTGCCGGTGGAGCCACGCAAGCGCTGCGTATTCCATTTCCGCAGCCCCGCCGAATTGACGGATTGCCCGTTGGTCATCGACCCCACCGGACTCTATTTCCGGCCCGAAGGCCCCGGCTTCATCTGCGGCATCGCTCCGCCCGAGGACGACGATCCACCCAGCACCGATTTCGACGTGCCCTACACGCTTTGGGACGACGTGCTGTGGCCCGCGCTGGCGCAGCGCGTGCCAGCCTTCGAGGCGGCGCGCATGGTGAGTGCTTGGGCGGGTCACTACGACTTCAACACGCTCGACCACAACGTGATCCTTGGTGCCCACCCGGAGGTGGAGAACCTGCTGTTCGCCAACGGCTTCAGCGGCCACGGCCTGCAGCAGTCGCCGGCCATCGGTCGCGCGTTGTCCGAACTGGTGACCTACGGCGCCTGTCGCACGCTGGACCTTTCGGCGTTCGGCTGGCAGCGCGTGCTGGAGGGGCGGCCCCTGCGCGAACTCAATGTCGTGTAGGTGATCAGGACCGCGCGTTGGCCGGGCAGGGCATGGTCCCGCACTTGCAATTCCGCACGCGTCCCGTCACGCTGGCGCACCGGCATCCTTCCAGGAGCAAACGATGATTTTCGAGCAGGTGGCCACCGGCGGCTGCCAGTCCTATCTCGTGGGCTGCGAGCAGACGTGCGGCGCTACGCTGATCGACCCGGAGTTGAGCCAGGTTGACCACTACATCGCGCTGGCCGCACAGAACGGCACGCGCATCCGCTTCGTGATCGACACGCATACGCACGCCGACCACTTCTCGGCCACACGGCAGCTGGCGCAGAAGCTCGGCGTGCCCATCGTGATGCATCGAGGCAGTCCGGCGCCGTTCGTGGACATGCGCATCGGCGACGGCGAGATGGTGGTGCTGGGCAAGTTGCGGCTGCAGGCGATGCACACGCCGGGGCACACGCGCGACTCGATGTGCCTGCTGGTGGAAGACCGCATCTTCACTGGCGATACGCTGCTGATTGGGGGCACCGGCCGCACCGATTTGCCCTCCGGCGACCCCGGCGCGCTGTACGACAGCCTGTTCGGGCGCGTCCTGAAGCTCGATCCTGCATTGCTCGTGTATCCGGCGCACGACTACAAGGGCCGCAGCCATTCGACGATCGGGCAGGAGATGGCGAGCAACCCACGGCTGCAGGTGCGCGAGCGCGCCGCCTTCATCGCGATGATGAACAACCTGAACCTGTCGATGCCCACGCACATCACCGAGGCACTGCGCACCAACATGCACGGCGGCAAGGCGGTCGCGCAGCTGCTCGCCGAGGCTACGGCCACCGTGCCATTCATGTCGCTGCAGGAGTTGAAGGCGCACGTCGAGGCCGCGCAAGACAACCTGATCGTGCTCGACGTGCGCGAACGCGATGCCTACGAGGCCGGTCACGTGCCGGGGGCGCGCTTCCTGCCGCGCGGCCAGCTCGAGCTGCGCGTGAACCAGGCGTTGCCCGATCCCACCCGGCGCATTCTTACGTGTTGCGAGCTCGGCCAGATCTCCACGCTGGCGGCGGCCACGCTGCATGCCATGGGCTTCCCCTATGCGGTCGCACTGGACGGCGGCATGAAGGCATGGCGGGAGGCGGGCTATCCGGTGAAGGTGGGGACGGAGCCGTGAGACGCCGCCGGCGCGCGGCGCCGTCTACTGGTATGATTTCCAAACCACTTCGCCCTGCGTCCGCGCCGGGCGAAGCTTCATTGGAGCAATCATGAATCCATTTCGCGTTGGTCGCCTCGTCGCCGGATTGATGCTGTCGCTGTTCGCGCTCGCCGCCCCCGTTCATGCGCAAACCTGGCCCACGAAACCGATCCGCTTCATCGTGCCCTTCGCGCCGGGCGGCGCCTCCGACGTGCTGGCGCGCCTCGTGGGCCAGAAGCTCTCCGAGCGGCTGGGCCAGCCGGTCGTGGTCGAGAACAAGCCGGGGGCCGCCACCACCGTCGGCGCGGCTGAAGTCGCGCGTGCGCCGGGGGACGGCTACACGCTGCTGCTCGCGCCGGCGCCGTTCGTGATAGCACCGCTGATGTACCAGAACCTCACCTACGATGCGGCGCGCGATTTCACCGGCGTCGCACTGCTCGCCTCGTCCGCGCTCGTCCTTACCGCGCATCCGTCGGTGGCGGCCGCCACGCCGCAGGAACTGCTGGTGCTGGCCAAGGCCAAGCCAGGTTCGATCATGTACGGCTCGCCCGGCAACGGCAGCGTGCCGCATCTGGCCACCGAACTCTTCAAAATGCGCACCGGCACCGATTTCACGCACGTGCCGTACAAGTGCGGTGGTCCCGCCGTCACCGATCTCGTCGCCGGCCATATCGGCGTGATGTTTGCCAGTCCGATCGAGGTGTCGCAGCACGTGGCCGCGGGCAAGCTGAAGTACATCGTGGCCAGCACGAAGGAGCGGGTGCCTTCGTTGCCGAATGTGCCCACGGTGGGCGAGCTTGGCATCGCCGGCTTCGATGTGGTGGCGTGGTTCGGCGTCGTCGCGCCGGCGGCCACGCCCAAGGACATCGTCGCGAAACTGTCGCAGGAAATCGGGCTGATCCTTGCGGCACCCGAAGTGAAGGAGAAGCTGGCGGCGCAGGGCGCGGACATCACGTTCCTGCCGGCGCCGGAGTTCAACAAGTTCCTCGTGCGCGAACGCGAGCAGTGGGCGCAGGCGGTCAAGGTGTCGGGCGCCAAGATCGAATAGCGGGGACCGTGCCGGATGACTGCCCCGAAACCACGCCCCAACATCCTCTGGTATTGCGCCGACCAGCAACGCTACGACACGATCCATGCGCTGGGGCAGGCGCACATATTCACGCCGCAGATGGATGCACTGTGCGCGGACGGCGTCGCATTCCGCCGCGCATATACGCAGAGTCCGATATGCACGCCGGCTCGCGCCACGTTCCTCACCGGACGTTACCCCGCGGCGCACCAGGTGCATCGCAACGGCAACGCGTATTTTCCCGCGCATGAAAAACTCGTGACCCGGATCTTCGCCGATGCCGGTTACGACTGCGGTCTCGTCGGCAAGCTGCACCTGTCGGCCGCGAAGAATTTCGAGGTGCGGCCCGACGATGGCTATCGCGCGTTCTACTGGAGCCACCACCCCACGCCGGATGCCGCGCGCGGGCATGACTACGACTCGTGGCTGCGCCACGAGAAGAAGGTGGATCCGGTGGCGCTGTACGAACCGATCAACTATTTCTGCGGTCCCGGCGTGCCGGCGGAACTGCACCAGACCACGTGGTGCAGCGAGATGGCAATTCGCTTCATCATCGAGCAGCGCGACGGCCCGTGGCTGCTGTCCGTGAATCCCTTCGATCCGCACGCCCCCTTCGATGCGCCGCCCGAATATCTGGCGAAGGTACGCGCGGCCGACCTTCCGCTGCCGCTCTTTCGCGAGAGCGACCTCGCGCGGCAGCGCGCCTTCACCGCCATCGACCAGCAGACCAAGGTGGCGGCCGACCCGCGCATTCGCAAGGACGTGCGGCCGGTGTCTGCCGGCGATCACGACGCCATCGCATCGCGCCCGCCGGACGATTACGACGCGTTGGCGGTCAAGGCCAACTACTACGCGATGATCATGCTGATCGACGACCAGCTGCGGCGCATCGTCGACACGCTGCGCGACACCGGGCAGCTGGCCAACACGATCATCGTCTACATGAGCGACCACGGCGAACTGCTGGGCGACCACGGGTTGATCCTGAAAGGCTGCCGGTTCTTCGAAGGCCTCGTGCGCGTGCCGCTGATCTTCTCGTGGCCCGAAGGCTTCGAGCGTGGGCTCGTCAGTAACGCGCTGGTCGAGACGATCGACGTGGCGCCGACCTTGCTCGAAGCGGCGGGCATGGCCGTTCCCGCGTCCATGCAGGGGCGATCACTGCTGTCGCTGCTCACCGGACGCAGCGACGCCAACATGCATCGGCCGCACGTCATCAGCGAATACTTCGACGCGATGGGCGGGCATCCCGATCACACGCATGGATCGATGGTGTGCGATGGACGCTACAAGTCGGTCGTCTATCACGGCCACGCGATCGGCGAGCTGTACGACCTCGAACGCGATCCCGGCGAGTTCGACAACCTGTGGGACGATCCTGCGCACCGCGACCTGCAATACGAGCGCGTGAAGTATCACCTCGACGCGATGATGGGCACTATCGGCATCGGGCCGCCGCGGTTCGTCAACTACTAGGATGCTGAAGGGATCCGGACCACCGGCGGTCCGCCGTGCACGTGCGCACGGCGGCCGCGGTGGGTTCGAACGCTAGATCGGCGCGCAGACGTTGCCGTTGAGGGTGATGGCGGACGGTGCCGGGTTGGCGCCGCTGAAGGCGCCCTGGAAGCCGAAGGCCACCGTGCCGCCGTTGGCGACGTTGCCGTTCCACGCGGCATTGGTGACTTTCACCGCTTGTGCCGTCTGGGTTGCCACGCCGTTCCACAGGTTGGTCACGCGCTGGTTGCCGGCAAACGTCCAGCCGACGTTCCAGCTCTTGAGCGCGCCGCCGGTGCGATTCACGATGGTGACATCCGCAGTGAAGCCATCACTCCACGCACTGCCGATGCCGTAGTGCACGGTGCACGCAGCGGTCGGCGGCGGTGCGGGCGGCGCCGGCGGTGCCGGTGGTGCGGGTGGCGCCGGCGGTGCAGGCGGTGCCGGTGGCGTGGGCGGCGTCGATGCGTTCGTCGTGCAGGCCACGCCGTTCAACGCGAAGTTCGCGGGCGCAGCATTGGTACCGGAGTAGGTCGCGCCGAATCCCAGCGAGACCTGGTTGCCGGCGCCAATCGTCGCGTTGTACGGCGCGTTGGTGACGGTGACGGCGGCCCCCGACTGCGTGAACGTACCGTTCCACAGGTTGGCGATGCGCTGGTTACCGCCGAAGGTCCACGTCAGGTTCCAGCCATTGACCGCGGTGCCTGACGGATTGGCGATCGACAACTGGGCGTTGAAGCCCGTCTGCCACTGCTCGGGCGTCGCGTAGTTCACGACGCACGCGAGCGGTGACGGCGGTGGCGCCGGCGGTGATGGTGGTGCGGGAGGCGCGGGAGGCGCGGGCGGTGTGGCAGCACCACTCAACGGAAACTGCAGCGGCACCAGCTTCGCCTGCTTCGCCTGGTTGATGGTCTGCCAGTCGCTGTTCAGGATGCCGCCGGTGTCGCCGGAGTTGGGATTCCACGACCAGAACGTCCAATGGATGCCGTCCACACCCGTGCCGAGATAGTTGGCGAGCGTGGTCAGCCATTGCTGGTCGGACGTCGTCTCGAGCTTGGTGCCGAACTCGCCGAGCAGCACTGGCGCCACGCCGGTGCGATGCAGGTAGCCCCACTTCGCATCCCACAGCGCCGGGAGATTGGCCGGATAGTCCGGTGCCGAGAACCACGTCTGCGCGTAAACGCTCGCTGGATAATCGTGCGGCGAATACACCAGCCGGTTCGCGACGTTCAACCGCACCGGCGCGGCGCCCGCGCCGGCGAGATTGCCGCCCCACCAATAGTTCTGGCCCGCGTGACTTTCCACGCCTTCGACGACGATCAGCCAGTTCGGATTGACGGCGAGGATGGCGTTGCCGGCACGCTCGGCGGCAAGCCGCCAGTCGCGCGCGGTGTCACCGCAGCCCCAGCACGCGGCACCGTGCGGTTCGTTGTGCAGATCGGCACCGATGACCGTCGTGTTGCCCGCGTAGCGCGACGCAAGCATCGTCCAGTCACGGATCCAGCGTGCCTCGTCGTATTGCGCGGTATACCAGAGTTCGGATTGGCCGCCGGCATCAGGACGATGGCGATCGAGCAGGATGCGCAGGCCGATCTGGCCGGCGTAGGCGACGATCTTGTCCATGATCTGCAGGCCGTTGAGGCCGGCGAGATCGGGGTTCTGCGCGAAGTCGATGCCGTTGGGCACGCTGCCGGCGTCGAACAACTGATTGCTGTAAGGCAGCCGGACCGTGTTGTAGCCGTTTGCCTTGATCTGGTCGAGCATCGAGCGGTAGCCGCGCGTCCAGAGCCCGTGCGGTGCGTAGGTGTTGGTTTCCATGCCGAACCAGTTGATGCCCGCGATGCGGATCGGCTGATTGGCGCTGTCCTCGATCCGGTGGCCGTTGGTATGCCAATAGCCCGCGCCCACATCCGCCCCTGCCGCTGTGGCCGACAACGCGATGATCATGATCACGGTACCGGTTGCCGAATTGATCGTGGCGCGGATGGGGCGGCTTGCGAGCTTTGGCGACATAAGCATAATTCTCCACAGAGGGCGGAAGGCATTGCGCACGATGGTTGGCGTGCGCGGCGATCCGGCGGGATTGGATGCATGCGTAAACCGCAGTCGGCGAAGGTCGTGCGCAAACGCTGACGATCCTCCGGACTGCCCAGGATTGACCCGGAGCGTTTACGCCGAGTTCCGCGGGGGCCGCGCGCCGCCGGCAAAGCAGACAGACGGTTCCCTGACGCCGACAGCAGTCGTATTCGCAATCCCATTCCAGCAATGTGGAATGCTGCGATGTCGTCGATGCCCGACGTCTGCCGTGCGCGACCTGCAGATATACCGGACACCGGGGCCAGATATATCAGCCACGGTGGCGTGGACTCTGGCTGCCGCTAACGTCCGGTGTTCGTCACTTGTCTACTGAAGAACTCGCTGTCTGCGAGCGCGCCAAGCATCGACGACCTGATGAATGGCGTCGATCACCAACCGGGGCTGCTCGATGTTGATGTCGTGACCGCTGTTCGTGTTCGTGATGTGCGTGGCGCCCGGCACCAGCTCGGCCAAGTGCCGTTGCGCGATCGGTTGCGCGGCGTCGATGGCGGGGCCATAGCCCGGGAGGATGTCGGCGGGAAGCGTGCCGTCGGCGATGCCCGCCGCAATCTGCGGCGCCACCGATCGATCCGCTGAGAGCACGACCAGCGGCAGCGGCTTGATGGGCGCGGCGGCGCGGATCTGCGCGAAGCTGCGTTCGAAATCAGCGCGCTCGATGGCTGGATATTCATCAAGGCTGTCGCGTTGCGGCGCATTAAGGCGCAGAAATTCTCGGAACAACTCGGGGGAGAGAAGCGTCTGCAGTTCCTCGGATTGCGCGTCGATCAGCACGAGGCCCGCCACATGCTGCGGGTAGGTGCTGGTGTACAGACGCGCAATCTGCCCACCGTACGAGTGCGCGGCAAGCACGATGGGTCTGGCCTCGCCAATGGCGCCGATCATCGCGCGCAGGTCGGCCACCGCGTCCACGGTCGTGATCGGTTGCACGACCGGCGAACTGCGGCTGAACGATGTCCCGCCCACGACCACGCCGGGCCGGTCGTAGACGCAGGCGCGCGTGAATTGCACGACGCCATCGATCGCCGACGTGCTCGCCGGGTTTGCCGTCATGCTCCATTGATCGGCGGCGAAACGCAGGCCGGATACGAATACGACCGTGGGCGAACCCGTGCCGCGGCACTCGACGTACAGCGTGCGGCCGCCGCCGATGTCCACCAACCCGGCATAGACCCGATTTGATCGCGTGTCGGAGTCGGCATCCAATGCGCAAGCGGAAACAATCGAGATGATCACCGCCAGCAGCCACAGGCTCGGGCCGAAGATGCGATGGATGTTCGGCATGCGGGACTTCCTTGACGACGAAAATGCGTACAGTACCTTGCCGCTGCACGCGGCCTGCGCGAGATGGACTGTCGGGCGCGTGCCTACTCGAACTTGATGCCCGCATCCTTGACGATGCGCGCGACTTTCTCGGTCTCGGTGCGGATCAGCTCGCCGAACTGCGGCGGCGTGCTGCTCTGCGCCGCGAGGCCCAGGTCGCGCAGCTTGTCGCGCACTTCGGGCAGCGCTGCAATCGCAGTCAACTCCTCGTTGATGCGCTTGATCGCCTCGGCCGGCGAACCGGCGGGCGCCAGGAAGCCCCACCAGTTGGTGAAGACGTAGCCGTTGACCGTCTCGCCGATGCCGGGAACATCCGGCAACGCGGGCAGCCGCGGCCCCGTGACGGCCAGCGCCTTCAGGCGTCCGGCCTTCACCTGCGCGATGGCCGTGCCGTCCACGACGATGTCCACCTGTTCGCCGAGCAGGCCGGTGATGGCCTGCGCGCCGCCCTTGAACGGCACGTGCAGGATGTCGACACCGGTCATTGAGCGCAACATCTCGAAGGCAAGATGGGCCGGCCCGCCCACGCCGCCGGTGCCGTAGGTGAGCTTGCCGGGCTGCGCCTTGGCGCGGGCGAGGAAGTCGGCAAAGGTGTTGTCGGGCGACTTGGGATTGGCCGAGACGACGATCGACACCGACGCCACGAGGCTGATCGGCGCCAGGTCCCTCTGCGTGTAGCCGGCGTTGGGATTGGCGATCGGCGCGATGACCATCGAGCCCAGGTCGCCGATCACGAGCGTATAGCCGTCGTTGGCCGACTTCGCCGCGACGGAGACGCCGATGGCGCCTGCCGCACCGCCGCGATTGTCGATCACCACCGGTTGTCCCAGGCGCTCGGAAAGCTTCTGGCTGTACATGCGCGCGACGATGTCGGTGTTGCCGCCGGGCGGGTAGGGCACGATCAGCTTGATCGGCTTCGACGGATAGGGCTGCGCGAGGGCAGGTGCGGAGCCGATCATCGCCACGGTCGCCAGCAACAGCATCGATAGAAACTTCTTCATTGTCGTTCTCCAAAATGTGGCCACATCATTTTCTCCGTAGGCGAGGCTTCAGCCTCGCGGCACGAGGCTGAAGCCTCGTCTACAGAAATCATCAGGACGCGGCATCGTCAGTGATCCGTCATCGCCGTGCGCAGCTGCGCTTCCGCGTCGGCACCGGGGGCATCGCCGATGTCGACTTCCACCTGCCGGATCTGCCCGGTGAAGCGAAACGGCGCGCGATAGTCGTCGGTGACCGGCAAGCCGCTGTCGTAGCCGCAGCACAAGCCTTCACCGGAGGTCTCGATGACATGGGGCACGGTGTGCGGAATGTGGCCTTTGCCGATCGCGCGGTCATCGACGTACAGCGTGCCGTCGCCCTGGTGCTCGCCGGTGCGCGTGAACTGAAACCTGAGCTTCAGCTTGCCGGTGGGCAATTCCTCAGTGGACGTGATGCGGTACTCGGCCAGGCCCAGATGGTTGTGCACGTAGACCAGGCGCCGGTCCTTCACATACAGCGCATAGCCGGCAAACCAGCTGCCATGTGCAAGCAACACACCCTCCGCGCCAGCAGGCGGGATCTCAACCTCTGCCGTGATCGTGTGCGACCGGTTCTTCACGTTCACCGCCGTGTACTCGAACTGCGGCGCGCCGCCCGGATAGTAGACGAAGTGGGTGCCGGTGGGCACGGTGCTGGGCTTGCGCTCGCCCATCCGCAATTGCATCCGCGAATCCAGCGGCAGCACGTTGTACTTGCCGGCCTCGATCCACCACCGCTCGACCAGTTCGGCGAGCTTGGCGGGATGCTGGTCGGCCAGGTTGTCGCACTCGGAGAAGTCGGAGGCCACGTGATATAGCTCCCACTTCTGCCCGGCCAGGATCTCGTCGGTGAGCGGGTCGCCCTGCGGCTGCTCCACCACCGCCTTCCAGCCGTCGGCCCACAACGCGCGCGACGCGATCATCTCGTAGTACTGCGCTTCCTTTTTCGTGAGCGCGGCGGCGTCGTTGAAGCTGTGCGCGAAGCTCACGCCCTCCAGCGGGCGCTGCGTCACACCGTTGAGCAACGGCGGCGGCGTGAGGCCCAGCGCTTCGAGAATCGTGGGCGTGACGTCGACCACGTGGACATACTGGTCGCGGATCTCGCCGCGCGCGGCGATGCCCTGCGGCCAGTGCACGATCAGGGGATCGCTCATGCCACCCTGGTGCAGGTAGCGCTTCCAGCGCCGCAGCGGCGTGTTGCCCGCCCACGCCCAGCCCCACGAGTAGTTGGGGAACGACTTCACGCTGCCCCATTCATCGAGGTGCTTCAGGTTCTCCTCGATCGTGGGCTCGACGCGATTGGCGAACTGGTTCTCGTTGAACGACCCGTGCTCGCCGCCTTCGGCGGAGGCGCCGTTATCGGAGGCCAGCATCACCAGCGTGTTGTCGAGCTCGCCCAACCGTTCGAGAAAGTCCAGCACGCGGCCGACGTGATGATCGGTCTGCTCGAGAAACGCGGCGTACACCTCCATCTGCCGTGCGTAGAGCTTCTGCGCGTCCGCGCTCAACGAGTCCCACGCCTGCACCCACTGCGGCCGCGGCGACAACTTGGTGCCGGGTGGCACGATGCCCATGGCCAGTTGGCGCGCGAACACCTCCTCGCGCCAACTGTCCCAGCCGTGGTTGAATTTGCCGCGATACTTGTCGATCCACTCGGGCTCGACGTGATGCGGCGCGTGGCCCGCGCCAAGGCAGTAGTACATGAAGAACGGCTTGTCCGGCGCAATGGTGCGCAGGTCGGTCAGGTATTCGATCGCGTGATCGGCCAGATCGGCGTTGAGGTGATAGCCCTCCTCGGGGCGGCGCGGCGGATCGATGTAGTGACTGTCGTGCACCAGCGTGGGCGCCCACTGACTGGTCTTGCCACCGATGAAGCCGTAAAAGCGCTCGAAGCCGCGCGACAGCGGCCAGCGCGCCTTCGATGCGCCGGACGCATATTCGCTGGCCAGCGTGAGGTGCCATTTGCCGATGCCGAGCGTGGCATAGCCCTGCGCCAGCAGCATCTCCGACAGGAAGCCGTTTTCCTTCGGCACCATGCCGTTGTAGCCCGGAAAGCCGGTGGCCATCTCCTGGATGATGCCCACGCCGTTGGAGTGATGGTTGCGGCCGGTGAGCAGGCACGCGCGCGTGGGCGAGCAGATGGCCGTGGTGTGGAAGTCGCGGTAACGCACGCCGCCTGCGGCAAGGCGATCGAAGTTGGGCGTACGGATGTCCGAGCCGTAGCAGCCGAGCTGCGCGAAGCCCACGTCATCGAGCAGGAACACGAGGACGTTGGGTGCGCCGGGGCGTGCACGTTGCGGCAGCGGCCACGCGGCCTCCGACGTGGCTGCCGTGCGGCCGATCCTGCCGGTGAAGGCCGTGCCTTCGGGATAGGTCTTCAGTTCTTTCAACGGGACTCCACGGAGGCAATGGTGGGCG
Organism: Betaproteobacteria bacterium; assembly: GCA_031410015.1. GTDB lineage: Bacteria > Pseudomonadota > Gammaproteobacteria > Burkholderiales > Casimicrobiaceae > VBCG01. The sequence continues at coordinate 14,487 of JANNYI010000512.1, forward strand.
GCGTTGCCCGGGCGCGCATGCTTCGCCTCGGGCCGGATCCTGCGACGCCGCGGCAGCAGCGGCGATTGGTCTGATTTTCAGACCAAGCTACGCGCGACCGGCATTTTCGTCAATGCGTCGCGGACCCGGCGTTTGACCATGGGGGCACGACGCGGCAGACTTCGATGCCGTGCCCATCCAGCCCATTGCCGCGCCGCGCCTGTACCAACGCATTGCCGACGAGATCGGGCGCCTCATCGACACCGGCACCTTCCGGGTCGGCGAGCGCCTGCCCGCGGAACGCGAACTGGCGCGCTCGCTCGACGTGTCGCGCAGCTCGCTGCGCGAAGCGCTGGGTGCGCTCGAGATGCAGGGACGCGTCGAGATCCGGATCGGATCGGGCGCCTATGTGGCGAAGGTGCCCGCACGCCGCGCCGTGCGCGCGGTGGCGTCGACGGAGATTTCGCCGTTCGACGTGCTGCGCACGCGGCGCCTGGTCGAGGTGGAGGCGGCCGCGCTGGCGGCGCGCCACGCCACGCCCGCCCAGCTCAAGGCCATGGCGCAGGCATTCGAGCGGCTCGCCGCCGACATGCGCGCCAACCGGATGCGCTCGCCGGCGGACCGCGAGTTCCACCTGTGCATTGCGACGGCCAGTGGCAACAGCGCGCTGGCGTTAGTCATCGAACGGCTGTGGGCGGAGGGCGGCCAGCCGCTCAACGTGCGCATGGAGCAACTGTTCGTCACGCGCGGGCGCAAGCGCGACAACATCGCCGAGCACCGCGCGGTGCTGGACGCCATCCGCAACAAGGACGCGCCGGGTGCGCGGCGCGCCATGCGCGCGCATCTTGCCAACGCGCAGCGGCAACGCATGACGCTGTTGCGCGAAAGCACCGCCCGGCTCCGCGCGTCGTCCTGACGGCCCGCGCGGCCGTGGCCTTCCCCATTCACGCAACCGGAAGAGTTCCCGATGGCTGATCGACCGTCGCTCGGCACCGTTCTGAAGCAGATGCTGCAGCGGCGCGACGCGCCCATCGTCCCGGGCGCGGCCAATGCGCTGGCGGCGCGCGTGATTGCCGACCTGGGCTTCGAGGCCATCTACGTCACCGGTGCAGGCGTCACCAACATGAATCTCGGCCTGCCGGATCTCGGGCTCATCACGCTGTCCGAACTCGCGGGCCACGTGGCTGCGATCCGCGATGTGGTCGACCTGCCGCTGATCGTCGATGCCGACACC
>JANNYI010000513.1:0-1407 GCA_031410015.1 Betaproteobacteria bacterium
GTGAGTTCGGGATAGCGGTAGAAGCGGTCGAAGGCGATGGCGGGCATGGGATCGGCCGGGACGCGAGGGGCGCGGCGTGGATGATGTGCAGTCATCTTAGCCGTTCTTAACTGCCGGTGACCCGGGATGGTGCAGGGCGCAACCCGTAATTTTCCCGTTGACAGGGATCAGTGTTGCATTGATATACCGTTTTTTTATACGGTATACTGGCCGGATGCTGCCCGCGTATGCCGAGGTCCACTGCCTGTCCAATTTCTCGTTCCTGCGCGGGGCCTCGCACCCGGAGGAACTGGTCGAACGGGCGCAGGCGCTGGGTTATGCCGCGCTCGCCCTCACCGACGAGTGTTCGCTGGCCGGCATCGTGCGCGCGCACCTCGCGGCCAGGGACGCCGGCCTGCCCTTCATCGTCGGCAGCGAGTTCACGCTCGCCGACGGCATGAAGCTCGTGCTCTACGCCACCAACCGCGACACCTACGGCGACCTCGCGCAGCTCATCACGCGTGGCCGCCGCAATGGCGCCAGGAAAGGCACCTACCTGCTCACCCGCGATGACGTGGCGCAACTTGCGCCGCGGTGCCTGGCGGTGTGGATTCCGGAGACTGGAGCCAGACTTGAAAATGGGGTCAGGCTCGAATTTTCCGATGAAGCAATATCGACTCGCAGCATTGCCACAGGAAAATTCGAACCTGACCCCATTTTCAAGCCAGGCCCCTTCTTTTCGCGCTGGCTGGCCGACACCTTCCCCAACCGGGCATGGATCGGCGCGGGTCTCTTCGCCCGCTCGGGTGATCGCGCGCGCATCGAAGGCCTGCAACGCCTCGCGCAATCCTGCGCGCTTCCCCTCATCGCCACCGGCGACGTCCACATGCACGCGCGGGCACGGCGCGCGTTGCAGGACACGCTCACCGCCATCCGGCTGCGCACGCCGCTGGCCGAATGCGGCTACGCGCTCTTTCCCAACGGCGAGCGGCACCTGCGCTCGCGCGCGCGGCTGGCCACGCTGTATCCGCGCGCCTGCCTCGACGCCACGCTCGACCTCGCGGCGCGCTGCACGTTTTCGCTCGACGAACTGCGCTACGAATATCCGGAGGAAGTGGTGCCCCCCGGCGCCACGCCGGCCGGCCATCTGCGGCATCTGGTGGACATGGGCCTCGCGCGCCGCTACGGTCGCGCCGCGTCCACGCCGCCCGAGGTCCGCAACATCATCGAGCACGAGCTGGCGCTGATCACCGAGCTGCGCTACGAGCCCTACTTTCTCACCGTCCACGACATCGTCGCCTTCGCGCGGTCGCGCCACATCCTGTGCCAGGGCCGCGGCTCGGCCGCCAATTCGGTGGTGTGCTACTGCCTGGGCATCACGGCCGCCAATCCGGAAAATTCGAACCCGCTGCTGGAGCGCTTCATCAG
>JANNYI010000514.1:0-8716 GCA_031410015.1 Betaproteobacteria bacterium
GTTGTTGTCGGCGGTGGGGGATGCGGGCCCAAGTATCCCCGTCTTTGCGGTCTGGCGCGGGGGGCTGCCGGGGTGGAGCGCCCAGCGCCTCGCGCGGCAGAACCAGAAAGTATCGCGCGACACGCTGGCGTTCCTTGCCGAGCACTGCGAAGGCAATCTCCTGGCCGCGCGGCAGGAAATCGAGAAGCTTGCGCTGCTGCTGCCTGCAGGCATGCTCGACCCGGAGGCGGTCGAGGCAGCGGTGGCCGACGTATCGCGCTACGACATCTTCGCGCTGTCCGAGGCGTGGCTCGTGGGCGATCCCGCACGGGCGGTGCGCATTTTGCAGGCGCTGGCGGCCGAAGGCGAGGCGCCCACGCTCGCCGTCTGGCAGCTGTCGGAAGATGTCCACGCGCTGGCCGCCGTGCATGCGCAGGTGCGTGGCGGCATGTCGGTGGCATCGGCCGTGAAGGGCGCGCGCGTGTGGGGCAAGCGGCAGCAGGCGATGGAGCGCGCCGCGCACCGCGTGCCGGCCGACCTGATCGCGCCGCTGTTGCAGGCGCTGGCGCGCGTGGACGCGCTGTCCAAGGGCATCGGCCGCGGCAATGCGTGGGACGAACTGGCCACCACCGCGCTGGCGCTCGCCGGCAGGCAGGCGTTGCCGCTGCCGGTGTTCGTGCGCTGAGACGGCGCCGGATCCGTACGCGATAACGCGGTGTCCCGCGAGGCTGAAGCCTCGCCTACACGGCAGACGACCGCGGTTCCTGCTGGCGAGGCTTCAGGTGGCCAGCGCGCCGTAGGCGGCGCGCAGGTGCATCGCGATGGTTTCGAGCGCGGCCAGCGCCGCCGGCGCAACACCAGGCGCCAGCTCGCGTTCCTCGCGCACTGCCGACATCGTGTCCAGCACGGGGCCGAGGCTCGCGTCGCGCGTGCCTTCGACGAACACGCGCAGCGCCTGCTTGGGCTCGAAGACACCACGGCCCGACAGCTCCAGCAGCGTGGCAGCGGAGCCGCGCAGCGGTCCCGCCATCTCCGCCACGGCAAGGGCCGCCTGCTCGTCGCGCAGGCTGCGCACGAGATAGGTCTGCCGCAGGCGGACCGCGATGTTGAGGAGGCTCTGGCGTTCGCGCGCGATCAGCGCGGCGCGTGGAATCACGATGCCTTCGACCGCGTCGTCGCCGAAGAGCACCCGGCGCCGGCGCAGGATGTCCGAGAACTTGTCGGCGAAGGCCAGCGCAGCGTCGTGCAACTCGTCGTTGCGGATGAAGAGCGGGGCGAGGCGGATGCCGGCGATGGCGGTGCGCACCGGCTCGCGCATCCGGTCCGCCTGCTCGGGCTTCCAGTCGCGGATGACCACGAGCACGTTGACATCGGAGGTGGCACGCAATCGGCCTTCGGCGGCACTGCCGAACAGGATGATGGACATGAGGTCGGCGCCCAGCGCGCCGCGCGCGGCATCGACGAATCGTTGCAGGAACGGCCCGACATCGGCGGGCAGCGCGGAGGTGGACGGCGTCAAGGGGACTCCTCCTTCACCTGTGCAGATGCTCGTGGTCGTACTTCCTGCTGCCGCCACCGCGCGCCTTGCCGGGCACCGGTCCCGATGCAGGAGCACGAACAGGCAGTATGCGCGCAGCCCGGGGGCGAACTTCGCAACATCAGCGCCGGGTCCACGGATTCTCGATCGCCGCGCACCGGGCCTTGCGCTCGCCGAGCGTGCACGTGGTGAGCGCCGCGCCGTGGACGTCCCACGCCGTCATGGCCCAGCCCGTGGCGGCGCGATCCATCGTCATGAACCCGAAGCGATTGGTGGCGACGAGCTCGGACACCACTGCGCCGGGTGCAGGCTGCAATTCCGGTGGAAACGGCGTCGGGAACGGCGAGTCGACCCAGTCGCCCGCGTTGCCGGACACGAACTGGGGTGGCTGCGCCGTGGTGAAGCTGACCATCTGGAACACATGGTTGTGGCCGGCCAGCAACGCCTCGATGTTGGGGGGAAACAGCACGGTCGGGTTGAGGCTCTGCAGCACCGACTGCAGTCCCGCGTTGCCTGGAAACGGCGCCTGCGGATTGGCCGGATTGGCCGCAAAGGCCAGCACCGGGTGGTGACTCATGAAGAAGGCCTGCGGCGTGCGCGCGGTGCGCGTGAATGCGGCGGTCAGTTGCGCGTGGTAATTGCGGTACATGAGATCGGTTGGTTGCAGCGGCGTCACGCCGACGAGCGAGGAGTCGAACACGATGAACTCCGTGGCGCCGGAGCCATCGAGCGGCACCACGTAAGGCTCGCTGTAATCGCCGATGCTGTCGTCGGCCGCAGCGTTGCAGTTCTGCTGCGGGACCGTCGGCCGCGGATCGAGGAACCGCCACCAACCCTGCCCCGCGCGGGCGCAGGATTCGTGATTGCCGCGAATGACGATCCATGGCGCTGCCGCAAACAGCTTGCGCGCCGGATGGAAAAGGTCGGCCCGCCAGGCGTCCCAACCGTAGCCCCACGGCGAGCCGAAGCAACCGGAGTCTCCCGCCGGGCACGCATTCTCGCGATAGTGATAGTCGCCAACGTGGATCACGAGATCGGGCATCGTGGCGGCCGCCGCATTGGCCACACGCTCGAAGGGCCACTGTGCCGGGTCGTCGCAATTCTGGAACACGTTGTCGCCGACCTTGATCCGGCAGCCGGTGTCGCCGAGCACGACGATGCGTTGCGGATTGGCCTTGGGCAGCGGCAACGGTAGCCCCGCGATGCTCGCCGTACGGGTGCCGGGCGGAATCGTCGCCTCGCATGTCAGCACCGGAAACGCGGATGGCTTCGACAGCGCCGGCGTGCTCCGCGTGGGTCGCAGCGGAATGGTTTCCGGCGGCATGCGCATCGTCATGGCGCGCGCCGCGCCGTCGAGCACGATGTCGGGACAGGACGTGCCTTCCGTGATCGCGCGCGCCACCGGCACGCCTTCGGGTCCGAGCAGCACGAACTGGTAGGCAGGTGCAGCGATCGGCGGCGGCGGCATGTCGGCGCAACCGGACAAGGCAAAGGGCAACAACAGCAGCGCTCGCTTCATCGGAAATCGCCCCACAGCAGATTGATTGCGGCAAGCGCAGCCGTGCCGGCCGTTTCCGTTCGCAGAACGCGCGGACCGAGGCGCACGATGGCGATGCCTGCGGCCTGTGCGCGCTCGTGTTCGCGTGGACCGAAGCCCCCTTCGGGGCCGATGAGGACGTCGAGCGCCCCCTGGGGCGGCGCAAGCGCGGGCAGGCAAACCGCGGCGTCGGGCGCGAACATCACGCCACGCCGCGCGGAATCGCGCTGGCCGAGCCATGCGCCGAGGTCCTGCGGCGCCGCGACCGCCGGGACCCGGTTGCGCCCGCATTGCTCGCATGCGGCAACGGCGATCTGCCGCCAGTGCGCGAGGCGCTTGTCGCCGCGCTCGCCGTCCGGGAAACGCGCCCCGTGCGCGGACACGACCGGCGCAATGGCCGCCACGCCCATCTCGACGGCTTTGCGCACGGCATAGTCCATCGCGTCGTTGGCGGCAATGGCCTGGACCAGCGTCACCGCGAGCGGCGACTCGCGCTCGACCGGGTCGACACGATCGATCCTGACGACGGTCTCGCGCTTGTCGGCGCGCCTGATCGTTGCCGCCATCTCCCCACCCGCCCCGGCAAACAAGGTGATCGCGTCGCCGGCACCAAGCCGCAGCACGCGCACCGCGTGATGCGCTGCCGCCGCGGGAAGCACAAGCTCGACTCCCGCTTCCGGGCTGCCGGGCAGGTCCGGCACGAAGAAACGCGGCGTCGCCATCAGATCGGCTGCAGCTTATATTGCATTGGAAGGAACGCGAACATCGGCGGCGGGGCGCATGCGGTGCTACGATTCTGCCATACCCTCGTCATCAGGAACGCCATGGTCAGCCTCACCACGCCGCCCGGAACCACAGGATGGCCAGCATTCCCCTTCGATCTCTCGGGCGTGGACGGTCGACGCCACAGCCTGCAATCGGTCCACGGGCGCAACGGATTGGTCGTGATGTTCATCTGCAATCACTGCCCGTACGTGAAAACGGTGCTCGAGAAGATCGTGCGCGACACCGACGCGCTGCGCGCGCAGGGCGTCAACAGCGTCGCGATCATGAGCAACGACCCTTCCGAATACGCGGAGGATTCGTTCGACAACATGCGCGCGCTCTCGATCAGGCACCGCTTCGGATTCCCGTATGTGCTCGACGAGACGCAGGGTGTGGCCAAGGGCTACGGTGCCATCTGCACACCCGACTTCTTCGGCTTCGACCGCGACCTGCGCCTCGCCTATCGCGGCCGTCTCGATGCGTCGGGACGCTCGCCCGATCCCGACGCGCCGCGTGAGCTGTTCGATGCCATGAACGCCGTGGCACACGGCCAGCGGGCGCCGCTGACGCAGCATCCGTCCGTCGGCTGCACGATCAAGTGGAAGGCCTTGGCCTAGGTTCGTCGCTCGATCAAAGGAAGCGGCGCAACGCATCCAGCACGGCATCCGGCTGCTCGGCCATCAGCGCGTGCCCGGTGTCGGGCAGGGTCACCACCGTCGATTGCGGCAACGCGCCAAGCAATGCCTGCGCCCCCTTGGGCGGCGCCATCACGTCGCGCGCGCCCAGGATCACCAGCGCCGGACAGCGCACCGCCGCCGCGGCAGCGAGGCCACCCGCATAGTCGGCGCAGGCCCTGAGGTCGTTGTACAGCACGCCAGGCCCGGAGCGCTCCATGAGCCGCATCGCCGCGCCCGTCATCCACATGCCCGGCACCTGGTTGCCGCCCAGCTGCTTGCCCACGCTGTGCGACCAGCCGTTGATGAGTTCGAACGCAAGATGATCGTCGGCCTGCGCCGCGGCAAGCAGCGCGTCGCTGACCGGCATCGGCACCGCAGGCCCCAGCAGCGCGACTTTGGTCACGCGGTCGCCATGGCGACCTGCGCACGCAAGCGCCACCAGCGATCCCATGGAGTGGCCCACGACGGCCGCGCTGGCCACGCCTGCGGCATCGAGCACACGCGGCAGCCAATCGGCGATGGCGTCCACACTCGCGAGCGGCCGTCCCGCCGAGCGGCCGTGCCCCGGCAGATCCACGGCCAATGCGTTGAAGCCATGGTGCGCGAAGTAGCGCGACTGCAGCGCCCAGACGCTGTGGTCGTGCGCGGCGCCATGCACGAACAGCACGGAAGGCTGCGCGGCGGCGAGCGGGCGCGACCCGGTGTAGACGTAGGTCTCCAGCTGGTCGATGACGATGCGCATGGTCGTGCCGCTACCCTGCCGCCTGCATAGCTGCCGCAGGATAGTGGGCAGCCGATCCGGCCACCGGTGTGGGCACCGCCTGTCCCGCGAGGAACGCGTCGAGATTGGCCAGCACCATCGCCTCCATCGCCGCCTGCGCGTCGGTCGACGTGCCGCCGATGTGAGGCGTCAGCGCGACGTTGGGCAACGCCAGCAGCGCGGCGGGGACGTCGGGTTCGTGCTCGAACACATCGAGGCCGGCACCTTCGATTCCGCCGTCGGTCAGTGCCGCGATCAGCGCGGCTTCGTCGATCACCGCGCCGCGTGCGATATTGACCACGTGACCCGTCGGTCCCAGCGCGGCAAGCACCTCGGCGTCGACGGCGTGGCGGTTGGTGTCGCCGGCGCGCACGGCCACCATCAGCACGTCGGCCCACGTGGCCAGTTCCAGCAACGTCGCGTGATAGGCATAGGGGACGTCGGTCCGCGGCCGGCGATTGTGATACGCCACTTCCATTTCAAAGGCTGCGGCACGCAGCGCGATGCGCTCGCCGATGGCACCGAGACCGTAGATACCCACGCGGCGACCGGTGAGCCCGCGCACCGGCGGCATCCGGCGCGACGCGTTGCCCTTCCATTCACCACGATGCAGGAATGCATTGGCATCGAACATCCGCCGCACCGAGGCGATCATCAGCCCGAGCGCCAGGTCGGCCACGGCGGACGCATTGGCCGACGGACTGTGCGTGGCCACGATGCGCCGGGCGTGCGCGGCGGCGAGATCGACACCTTCATAACCGCTGCCAAGGCAGCTCACGAGCCCCAGCGCCGGCAGGATGGCCATCGTTGCGTCCGTGGCGCCGACGGTGCCCATCGTGACGATGGCACGCACGGACGCACGATCGGCCGCAGGCATCGCGGCGACAAACTCGGGGAACGACGCGGTGGGCGGACCCAGCACGCGGCCGCGCCGGGCCAGTGCCTGCACGAAGGTGCCGGGAACCCGCATGCCCAGCAGGATCGATGGCGTGGCGGCGGCGGTCATGCCGCCTTGCCCGCCGCGTAGAGCGCGCGCGACAGGTCCTCGATCAGGTCGTCCGGGTCCTCGAGGCCGATGGACAGGCGGATCGTGCCTTCGGTGATGCCGGCGCGGACCAGGTCCTCGGCCGACATGCGGAAGTGCGTGGTGGACGCGGGATGGATCACCAGCGACTTGGCATCGCCGACATTGGCCAGATGCGAGAAGAGCGACAGCGTCTCGATGAACCTGCGGCCCTGCGCGCGCGTGCCGCGGATGCTGAACGAAAACACGGCGCCGCAGCCGCGTGGCAACAGTTTCTGCGCCAGCGCATGATCGGGATGATCCGGCAGCTCCGGATAGCCCACCGACTCCACCAGCGGGTGCGCAGCAAGAAAGGCCACCACCTTGCGCGCGTTTTCCACGTGGCGCTGCATCCGGATCGGCAGCGTCTCGATGCCCTGCAGGATCTGGAACGCCGTGAAGGGCGCCATGCACGCACCGAAGTCGCGGATGCCCTCGCGGCGCGCCCGCAGCAGGAACGCGCCGGTGGTGGACTCCTCGCTGAACACCATGTCGTGGAAGCCGTGGTAGGGCTCGGTCAGCGTCGGAAACTTGCCGCGCGCCGCACCGCCATCCCAATCGAACCTGCCCGAATCGACCAGCAGGCCGCCGATGACCACGCCGTGACCCGACAGGAACTTGGTGGCTGAGTGGAAGACGAGATCGGCGCCGAGTTCGAACGGCTGGATCAGGTACGGCGTGGTGAACGTCGAGTCGATCAAGAGCGGCAGGCCGTTCTCGTGCGCCAGCGCCGCCACGCGCGGAATGTCGAGGACGTCGAGCCCGGGATTGCCCAGCGTCTCGCCGAAGAAAAGCCGCGTCTCCGGCCGGATCGCGTTGCGCCAGGCGTCGATGTCGCGCGGATCGACAAACGTCGTTGCAATGCCGAAGCGCGGCAGCGTGTAGTCGAGCAGGTTGTGCGAGCCGCCGTAGAGCGAGCGCGACGCGACGATGTGCGCGCCGGCCCCAAGCAGCGTGGCGATGCCGAGGTGCAGCGCCGCCTGGCCGCTGGCCGTGCCGATCGCGCCCACGCCGCCCTCCAGCGCCGCGATCCGCTCTTCCAGCACCGCGACGGTGGGGTTGGAGATACGCGAGTAGACGTGCCCCGCCCGCTCCATGTTGAAGAGCGCCGCCGCGTGATCGCTGTCGGGAAACACGAACGACGCGGTCTGGTAGATCGGCGTGGCGCGCGCGCCTGTGGCCGGATCGGGTCGCGCGCCGGCGTGCAGCGACAACGTGTCGAAACGATGGGTCTTGGGCTTGCTCATGACTTCCTTCGGGCGAGCGCCGATTCTAGGCGGAATCGGCCGCGCTCGCACGGGGGGCGGGCGTAAAATAATCCGCATGAAGTCGCCCCCCGCCGATGAGTCCTTCGCCGCCCCGCCCGACCGGATGCGCCGCGCCGCCGAAGGCGCGGCCGAGCGCGGCCGCGGCGCCACGTTCAACCCCGCCAACCGCTTTCGGCGCGAGATCCGCGAGACCACCGACGACGGCTGGCAGCCGCTGTTGCCCGAGGAGATCACCACCTCCGGCGAGGTGGAGTTGCCGCCACTCAAGACCATCGTCAACTTCACGCGGGCGCGCACGATCATCGCGCGCAACGATTCGCCGGACATACCGTTCACGCAATCGATCAATCCGTACCAGGGCTGCGAGCACGGCTGCGTGTATTGCTACGCGCGGCCGTCGCATGCCTATCTCGACCTGTCGCCCGGCCTCGACTTCGAGACGCGGCTCTTCGCCAAGCCCGACGCCGCCGCGCTGCTGCGCGCGGAACTCGCCAGGCCCGGCTATGTCTGCGATCCGATCGCGCTGGGCACCAACACCGACCCGTACCAGCCGATCGAGCGCGAACACAGGATCACGCGGCAGATCCTCGAAGTGCTGGCCGAGCACGAGCACCCGTTTTCCATCGTGACCAAGTCCGCGCTGGTGGAGCGCGATCTCGACCTGATCGCACCGATGGCCGCGAAGAACATGGCGCGCGTCTACATCTCGATCACGTCGCTCGACCGCGACATCGCCCGCACGCTCGAGCCGCGCGCCGCTGCGCCGCATCGGCGCCTGCAGGCCGTACGGACGCTGACCGATGCCGGCGTGCCGGTGGGCGTGTTGGTGGCGCCGATCATTCCCGGACTGACCGACAAGGACCTCGAGGCCATTCTCGACGCGGCGACTTTGCCTTTTCCAATCCTTTTGGGATAAGGAAAAAGTTACTGTCAATTGTTATAGGTGCATTGGAAATGCCGATCGGCGCATAAGGTAAACTAACTATATTGTGCTTAAACGTATCGCCGCTGTTTTTAAACCATACATGCGGATGAAAAGTATTATTAATTAAAATGTTGTTTTCTACTGCTCGATAAAATCCTTCCCGCAGCTTTAGCCCGCCATTAAGGCAAATGTTATTATAAATGTG
>JANNYI010000515.1:0-3341 GCA_031410015.1 Betaproteobacteria bacterium
AGCCCGCACAGAGGCCTGCTGCCCACAGCAGCCAGCTGGCAGGCTCCGGCATGGCATGGCAATGGTCGAGCTGGAACGGCTTCTCGTCGCCGTGATCCTCGCGGACGAGGCCCGCGAAGGTCTGCACGGCGGCGGTGGGCAGGTACGCGAGCATCTCGGTGAGGTGCGTGCAGCCGTGCACGCCGCCCATCGTCTCATGCAGCCGCTTGCGAAATCCGAACAGCAGGTTGGCGCCGACGAGCTTGCCGTAAGCGGGGCCGATGGCATCGCAGACGCCGGGGTAGGGCATGTCATCGGTGACGGCCTCGATGGCATGGATGACGCACTTGCGGTCGATGGTCACCCGCACGCGCATGTTGTGCACCGGCAAGCCCGCGTCGCGAATGCCCACCAGCAATTCGTAGTGGTGGTCCTTCACGTCGATGATATGGGCGTCGATGTCGAACAGGCCGTCGTCGCGCCGGAACCCCTCGTAGGTGACGGTGCGCTGGTGCAGCCGCTCGCGCGGCACGGTGGGCATCGATAACGGCATGGAGCGATCGGCGGATGCGGGGAGGACGGCGCAGGCCCGCCGCGTCGGGTGGACGGGCACGGGCTAAAATGCTGCAAACCCCTCGATTTTACGCCGCGGCGCACCATCGCGGCAACCGGAGGCACCACCATGCCGTTCGTACTGGCCCTGGACCAGGGCACGACCAGTTCGCGGGCCATCGTCTTCGACCATGCCGGCACGATCCGCGGCGCCGCCCAGCAGGAGTTTGCGCAGATCTACCCGCAGCCGGGTTGGGTCGAGCACGATGCCACCGCGATCTGGGCCACCCAGGCGGGCGTGCTGCACGAGGCGCTGGCCAAGGCCGGCATCGCGGCGCGGGACCTGTCTGCCATCGGCATCACCAATCAGCGCGAGACCACGGTCGTGTGGGAACGCGCCACGGGCAAGCCCATCGCCAACGCGATCGTGTGGCAGGACCGCCGCACCGCGCCGCTGTGCGATGACCTGCGGGCGGCCGGTCATGCGCCGCTGTTCGCCGAGCGCACGGGGCTGGTGCTCGATGCGTATTTTTCCGGAACCAAGCTGAAGTGGCTCCTCGACCACGTGCCTGGCGCTCGGGCGCGGGCGATGCGCGGCGAACTGGCCTTCGGCACGATCGATTCCTGGCTGATCTGGCAATTGACGGAGGGTCGCGTGCATTGCACGGATGCCTCCAATGCCAGCCGCACCCTGCTGTTCAACATCAGGACCGGCGCGTGGGATCCGGAGCTGCTGCGGCTGCTCGATATTCCGCCGGAAGTATTGCCGCAGGTCGTGGCCTCCACCGGCGTTTGCGCAGAGGCCGCGATCGACGGCGTGATGGTGCCCATCGCCGGGATTGCCGGTGATCAGCAGGCGGCATTGTTCGGCGGCGGCTGCGTGCAATCCGGACTCGCCAAGAACACCTATGGCACCGGCTGCTTCCTGTTGCTCAATACCGGTCGCGATCCCGTTGCTTCGCGCAACAATCTGCTGACCACCGTCGCGTGGCAGCGCGACGGTCATCTCACCTATGCCCTCGAGGGCAGCGTGTTCATCGGCGGTGCCGTCGTGCAGTGGCTGCGCGATGGTCTGGAGATCATCCGGCATGCATCCGAGATCGAAGCGCTGGCGGCCAGCGTGCCGGACAACGACGGCGTGTACATCGTGCCGGCCTTTGCCGGGCTGGGCGCGCCGCACTGGGATGCCTATGCGCGCGGCGCGATGTTCGGCCTCACGCGCGGCGCCACGCGCGGCCACATTGCGCGCGCGGCGCTGGAGGCCATCGCCTACCAGAGCGCCGATGTGTTGAAGGCCATGGAGAAGGACGCCGGCATCGCGCTGAAGGAATTGCGGGTCGACGGCGGTGCCACGGCCAACAATCTGCTGATGCAGTTCCAGGCGGACCTCCTGGGCGTGCCAGTCGTGCGGCCCAAGGTGCTCGAAACCACGGCGCTGGGCGCGGCGTATCTCGCTGGCCTCGCCACCGGCTTCTGGTCCGGCACGGACGACATCCTCGCCAACCGGCAAGTCGACCGCGTGTTCGAGCCCCATATGAGCCGCGAGCGCGCCGCCGAATTGACGGCGGGGTGGCACAAGGCCGTCAGCCGGTCGAAGGCGTGGGCGTAGTGTGGTTGCGGACTCCGCAGAACAATCAGGGTCAGACCCCAATTTGTCGTGCCTGGCTGCGTGAATAATTGGCCCCTGATGATCTGTCGTTGCGACCTGCGGCAATGAACCCCGCCGACCCGCGCCACGAGGCCAATGCACTGATCGATCGCGGCAATCAGCTCGAGGACGCGGGCGACAATGCCGGCGCGCTCGCGTGCTATCAGCAGGCAGCGGTCATGGCGCCCGGCCATCCAAGGTGCCACCTCAATCTCGCCAATGCATATGGGCGGCTCGGGCGCCACGCCGAGATCGTTCCCGCCATCCGGCACGCCATCGACCTCGACCCCACGTATGCGCCCTCCCATTTCAATTTGGGGGTGCACTACGTAGCTGCCGGGCAACTCGACGACGCCGCGCGGGCGCTGCGCGCAGCCCTCGCGCTGGACCCGCAATTCGCCCCTGCGGCGATCGCGCTGGCCAACGTGCTGGAAACCCGGCTCGAGGTTGCCGAGGCGGAAATCCTGTTGCGCGGGTTCGTGCAGCCCGGTTCGCTGCACGTCCAGGCCGCGACCAACCTCGCGCTGCTTCTCACCAAGCGCGGCGCGCTCGACGAAGCCGCGGCACTGCTCCACGAAGTCGTACGTGCCGACCCGGCGTGCGACGCCGCGTTGATGGCATTGGGCAATGTGCACGTTCTGACCGGCCGTGCGCAATCCGCCGAGCCGTGGTTTCGCGCGGCGATCGCCGCCAGCGCGCATCCGCAGGTGCCGCACAGCGCGCTTCTCTTTTCCATGAACGCGCGCGACGATCTCTCGCCCGACCACATATTCGACGAGCATGTGCGCTTCGGCGAACGCTACCTGTCGCCACCATCACCGCCGGCTGCGCGCACGGCGCCAACGCGGCGCCTGCGCATCGGCTACGTATCCGGGGACTTTCGCCAGCATGCCGTTGCGCTCTTCCTGCGCCCGGTGCTGGCGCACCACGATCGGGAGCGCTTCGAAGTTTTCTGTTACTCGAATGCCGCCGCGCGCGATACCGTAACCGATGAAATCGCGTCGGCGGTCGAGCACTGGCGCGAGATCGTCGAACTGGATGACGATGCGGCGGTAGCCATGATCCGGGCCGACGGGATCGACGTACTGGTGGACCTTGCGGGGCACACTGCCGACTCGCGACTGGGGGTGTTCGTGCAGCGTGCCGCGCCCGTGCAGGTGAC
>JANNYI010000516.1:0-3420 GCA_031410015.1 Betaproteobacteria bacterium
CTGCGCATCAAAGCAGCGTCGCCTGCCGCGACAGGCAATCCACGACGGTCAGCGCGGTCATGTTCACGATGCGCCGCACCGTCGCCGACGGCGTCAGGATGTGGCAGGGCTTGGCCACGCCCAGCAGGATCGGGCCCAGCGTCACGCCGCCGCCGGAGGACACCTTGAGCAGGTTGAACGAAATGTTCGCCGCGTCCACGGTGGGCATGATCAGCAGGTTGGCCTCGCCCTTCAGGCGCGAGTTGGGCATTGCCGCCCTCCGCACCTCCTCCGACAGCGCGGCGTCGCCGTGCATCTCGCCGTCGATCTCGAGATCGGGGTCGAGCGCCGACACCAGCGCCAGCGTGGCCTGCATCTTCTTCGCCTGCGGGTCGGAGGCCGAGCCGAAGCTCGAATGCGACAGCAACGCCACCTTGGGCGTGATGCCGAAGCGGCGCATTTCCTCCGCCGCCAGCAGCGTGATCTCCGCCAGCTGCTCGGCCGATGGATTGTCGTTGACGTAGGTGTCCGCGATGAACACCGTGCGGCTCGGCAGCATCAGCGCATTCATCGCCGCGTAGGTCTTCACGCCACGGCGCAGGCCGATCACCTGGTCGATGTAGTAGCGATGCAGGTCATGCGTGCCGAAGGTGCCGCACAGCATGCCATCCGCGTCGCCACGGTGCACGGCCATGGCGCCGATCAGCGTATGGCGCCGGCGCATCTCGATCTTGGCGTAGGCTTCCGACACGCCGCGGCGCGCGGTCAGCCGGTAGTACTCCGACCAGTAGTCGCGATAGCGCTCGTCCCATTCGGGATTGATGATGTCGAAGTTCTCGCCCGCTTTGAGCCGCAATCCGAAGCGCTCGATGCGCTTCTCGATGATGGATGGCCGTCCCACCAGGATCGGCCGCGCCAGGCCTTCGTCGATCACCACCTGCACCGCGCGCAGCACGCGCTCCTCCTCGCCCTCCGCGTAGACGATGCGCTTGGGCGACTTCTTCGCCGCCGCGAAGATGGGCTTCATCAGCAGTCCGGACTGGTACACGAACTGGGTGAGCTTTTCCTTGTACGCCGCCATGTCGGCGATCGGCCGCGTGGCCACGCCGGAGGCCATTGCCGCGGCCGCCACCGCCGGCGCCACCATCACGATCAGGCGCGGGTCGAAGGGCTTGGGGATCAGGTACTCGGGACCGAAGCGCAGGTTCTCGATGTTGTAGGCGTGGGCCACGATGTCCGACTGCTCGGCCATCGCAAGGTCGGCGATCGCGCGCACGCAGGCGAGCTTCATCGCCTCGTTGATCGTCGTCGCGCCCACATCGAGCGCGCCGCGGAAGATGAACGGGAAGCAGAGCACGTTGTTGGTCTGGTTCGGAAAGTCCGAACGGCCGGTGGCGATCACCGCGTCGGGACGCGCGGCCTTGGCCACATCCGGCATGATCTCCGGCTCGGGATTGGCAAGCGCGAGGATCAGCGGCGCCTTGGCCATCCCGGCCAGCCACTCGGGCTTCAACACCTTGCCCGCGGACAGGCCGAGGAAGATGTCCGCGCCGGGCAGGATCTCGGCCAGCGTGCGCGCCGGTGTGGCCTGCGCGTACTTCGCCTTCTGCTCGTCCATCAGCTTGGTGCGGCCGGCGAAGACGACGCCCTCGATATCCGCCACCCAGATGTTCTCGCGCCGGATGCCCAGGCTGACCAGGATGTCGAGGCATGCGAGTGCCGCCGCGCCGGCGCCGGAACACACGAGCTTCACCTGCCCCATGTCCTTGCCGACGACGCGCAGGCCGTTCAGGATTGCCGCGCCGACGATGATGGCCGTGCCGTGCTGGTCGTCGTGGAACACCGGGATCTTCATCCGCTCGCGGCACTTGCGCTCGACGTAGAAGCACTCCGGCGCCTTGATGTCCTCAAGGTTGATGCCGCCGAACGTGGGCTCGAGCGCCACGATCATGTCGACCAGCTTGTCCGGATCGAGCTCGTTGATCTCGATGTCGAAGCAGTCGATGCCGGCAAATTTCTTGAACAGCACCGCCTTGCCTTCCATCACCGGCTTGGCCGCCAACGGCCCGATCGCGCCCAGTCCCAGCACCGCGGTGCCGTTGGTGATCACGCCGACCAGATTGCCGCGCGCCGTCAACGTGGACACCTCGCGCGGATCGCGGACGATCTCGTCGCACGCCGCAGCCACGCCGGGGGTGTAGGCCAGCGCGAGGTCGCGCTGGTTGGTCAACTGCTTGGTCGGCTGCACCGAGATCTTGCCCGGCGGATGCTGCCGGTGATACTCGAGCGACGCGCGACGGATTTCTTTGTCCGGCATGGTCGTTGGGCGTGGGGTCGGAAGCGCCGGAAGGGCGCGTGAGAGGCATGATAATCCAACGCTGCCGCAGACTTTGATCTAACGCAGACTCCCTGTCTGTGCAGCCGGTGCCGCACTCTCGCCCCGGTATAATCGCGACCTTCCGGCCCTGTGCCATCCACCGCGCCATCGGGCGCGGCCAATCCACCCGAGCATGACCTCCACACCACTCTTCTGGCTGTTTGCACTTGCGCTGGCCGCCATCACCCTCGCGGCCCTGGTGCTGCCGTTGCTGCGCCGCCATGGCGCCGTGCCCCCGGAAGAGGAGTCGGCGGCGGTTGCAGTGTTCCGCGACCACCAGCGGCAGGTGGAGGCCGACTTCACGGCCGGGACCATCAATGCGGCGGAACGCGACGCGGCGCTGGAGGATCTCGTCGGACGCTTCGGGGTCGAGCTCGCCGCAGCGCCGGAAACCGCGGCGCGGCCGCGATCCGACCGCCCGCAATGGATCTCCGCCGTCGTCATCGTCGCGGTGCTGCCGGTCCTGGCGGGCGGACTGTATTTCGTGCTGGGCAATCCGCAGGCCATCAACGCCCCGAAATCCAATCCGGAGGCGCTGGCCGACGACCCGCAGGTCGTGGCGATGGTCGAAGCCCTCGCCAAACGGCTGAAGGAGAACCCGGACGACGGCAACGGCTGGGCCATGCTGGGCCGTTCCTATCGGGCGCTGGGTCGCTTCGAGGCTTCTGCCCTTGCCTTCGGCGAGGCGACCAAGCGCCTCCCGCCCAACGCGGCAGTCCTGACCGACTGGGCCGAGTCCATCGCCCAGGTCCAGGGACGCAGCCTGGCCGGGGAGCCCACCGAATTGCTGCAGCGCGCGCTGGCAATCGATCCCACCTATCAGAAGGCGCTCGCCATGAGCGGCGCCGCCGCGATGGAACGCAACGACCCCGCCACCGCCGTGACGATGTGGAAGCGCCTGAAAGCCACGTTGCCCCCCGACACCCCGGAAGTCGCCCAGATCGACAAGGTCGTGGCGCAGCTCGAAGGCGCCCACGCCGGAGGCGCGCCGGGGCCCGCCGGCGCCCCGGCCGCGGCCGCCAAAGGCAATCCTGCGCCTGCCACCGGCGGCGCGCCCGCCGCCA
>JANNYI010000517.1:0-15439 GCA_031410015.1 Betaproteobacteria bacterium
CGTGTCGCCGCCGGCGATGCCCACGCGCCGCAACGGCGCGCCATCTGCGACCCGGTTGAACACCACCTGCGCTACCAGCGCTGCGGTTGCCCGCGCCACGACGTGGGCGACAGCAACGGGTGCCGTTGCAGCGCTTGGCGCTTCCACGTACGCGAACACATTGCGCTCTTTGCCGAGTGCCGCTGCGATGCTGGCCGCCAGCATGTCCATGTAACCCGGCTGCGTGGCCAGGTGCGCTGCATTGACGGGCACCCGTTCATAAAGCGTGGCTGCTTCGATCTGCCGCGCGGTGATCGGCGACATGCTGCCGGACAACGCAAAGACGGGTCCACCGGCTGCCGCCATGCGCGGCGGTGCAAACGCCGTCGCGACCCCTGGGTGCGGACGAAATGCCGCAAGCGCCTGCACGACCGAGCTGCCTCCAACCGCAAGCAGGCGTTGCTGCTGCGCACGCTGCCACAGGATCCGTCCGACGCAAGCCAGATGCGCGGCGTGCACAACATCGAACAGCACCGGGAGAATGGCGTCGCCCGCTCGGGTCGCGAGCCGCTGCAATTCGGCTTCCAGCAATGCATCCTGCGCCGCATCATCGCGGTCGTAGTCGGGATAGTGAATGGCGCCGACCTCCGGCAGGCCTTGCGCCGCAAGGTGCACCCGCAGGTCGGCCTCGTGCATCGGCGTGACGGGATGCCGGCTCATCGTGGGATGGCGATCGATGCGGTGCACCGCACCGGCGATGCCCGCCGCGGCAAAGAGATTGCTGTAGAGGCAATAGCGCCGGATGTTGGGCTGACCGCCAACGACAGGGACGAAGGCGCTTTCCACGTACGGGCGCAACGTTCTGATGGCCACGCCGATGCTGCCGACGTCAGGCGCGCTGTCGAAGGTCGAGCACACCTTGTAGTGCAGCACCGGAACCTTGGCCGCGGCGAAAAACCGCCCCACTGGTTCCAGTTCCGCCCGCATTGCCTCCGGGTCCATCGACCGCGCGGCGCCGGCAATGCCGATCGCATCGAGGGGCCCGGCGGCCGCCAGATGCCGCGGCGCGGGCACGCCCATGAACAGCAGCGCGCGCATTCGTGCATGCGCCAGAGCCGCCAACGTGTCGGTGGCGCCGGTGAAATCGTCGCCTTACCACCCCAACAGCTGCGATTGTGACATGGCTTGTCTCAGTTAGTGCGACGAAGCGCCGATAAAGCTGGCGCCGGCCCGCGCCATCAAGCGGCCTTGTGCCCGAAAAAGGCCAAGGCCTGCGCGAGTTCCGGCGCATGTTGTGCATGGTCGGCCAGCGGCGTGCCCGCGCGTGCGGCGGCCCACGCCTGCCGCAGGCTGGTGACCCCTGCGGCGGGGCCGCCCGGATGCGCGAGGATGCCGCCGCCCGCCATGAACAGCAGGTCGTCATTGCCCATCGCCGCCCACGTCGCGGGCACGGTTCCCGCCCACTGGCCCGACGAGAAGGCCGGCAGGACGCGATCGTCGACACCGCCGGCCAGCGGCGTCTGGCAGTCGCGTGCCGAGGCGATCACTTCTTCATCCGCCTGCGCGAACTTGCCCTGCAAACCGTGCACGTGCATGTGGTCGACGCCCGCCAGACGCCAGAGCGTCTGGTAGGCCTGAAAGGACATGCCAAGCAGCGGATGCCGCGACCACGCGCCAAAGCCGTTGCGATGCGCGTGCAGCGCCAGCGAGGTTTCCCGCCGCAACGTCTGCACCGCCGACATGCCGCACCAGTTCACGCTGACCATCGCACAGGTGCCGCCTTCGCGCAGGATCAACGCCGCGTGCCGCCGCATGGCATCCGTCTCGTCCGTGATGTTGAAGGCCATCATCACCGACTTGCCGGTGCGCTCGCGGTGCAGCCGGATGCGCGCCATGACGGCGGGCACCCGCTCCGCCAGCGGTGCGTGGGCCGGATTGGCGCAACACTCGTCATCCTTGATGAAGTCAACGCCCGCCGTGCACAACTCAGCGACCAGTTGCGCGGTCTGCTCGGTGGACAACCCGACGTTGGGCTTGATGATCGTGCCGATCAGCGCACCGGTGTCCACCCCGGTGGCGCGCCGCGTGCCCGCGATGCCCAGGCGCGGCAGCTTGAACTGCGTGCGGTATGCGGCCGGAAGCGACAGCGCTTCAAGGCGCAACCCGGTGACCTCGCCCAGGTCATACAGATTGCCCGCAACGGTGGCGGCCAGCGTTGGCAGGTTGGCACCGATGTTGGCGATGGGAAACGACACGCGCAGCCGCGCGCGCCGCCATGGACCCGTGGGGTGGTACCGATCGAGATAGGCATTGGACAGGCTGGGCGCATCGACCGACGCCAGTTCTTCCACACTCTCGACCACCGCGCGTGCACGCTGACGCAGTTCGTCGGTTTCGCCGTGGACCCGCGCAAACGTGCCGCAGGATTGCTCGCCCGCCAGCACTTCCGCCACCTGCGCGGGTTCGAGCGGCGTTTCGATCAGGTAGGTGGCTTCAATCCGGTCCGGGTGCATGCGGCCTTCAGGGTTGGCTGAGATCGGGGAAGGGTCGCACCGGGTTGCTGCCATCCCAGCCATGCGACGACTCGCGAATGAGATCGAACATCTTACCCTTCGGTCCGGCCACCTCGGAGATCTCGATCACCGTGCCCGGATGATACTCAGTGTCGAAATAGGCGAAGCGACCGCGAGCGCCAACCTCACCACCCATGACCGGCTTGAATCCAAGGGCAAGGTAGCGTGCCATGTCGGCGTCGTAGTTGGTCGTCCAGTAGGCGACGTGCTGCAATCCGGTGTTGCCCGCCTGCATGAAATCCCGATACATCGACGGCACATCGTTGCGCATCTGGATGAGTTCGACCTGCATCGGACCCGAGTTGGCCAACGCGACCGAGTTGTGCGGCGCGTAGCTGTTGCCGCGATAGTGATAGTTGACGATGGGAACCTTCGGATTGTAGAACCATGGCCCCACACCGAGCTTGGTGCTCCAATACTCCATCGCCGCCTCGATGTCGGGAACAACGTAGCCCAGTTGGCGCATTTCACCGAATAATCGACTCATGGTTGGGTTCCCCAAAGTGCTGCTGGTATGGGCGCAGCGGCCAGTATTCGGCCGGGCCGTGGAATGCGGACGCATCCGCAAATTCACACTACGCGCAGGTGTTCGCGACTGTCAAAGTCGGCTGTTGATGGATTTTGATCGGTTCAACGGACCTGCATCACGCTCCTGCGCCGCCCCAGGGATTTACTCCCCGCCGTCCAGCTGCGGTCCGGCCTCCGTCATATCCATCATTTTGCATCTTTATTTGCGTTTGACACCGGTCGGACCGAAGCCTACCGTCATCGACACCAACGCTGACCCATCAAAACGCGTCACCACCACAGATCAGCGACGCAATGCCGGCCGTCATCGCGACCCAACGAGGAGGAACGCCCATGAATCAGCAACGTCGACGCATCACGTCAGCCATGGCTGCCGCAGGACTGATCGCGGTCATCCCGGGTGCTGCCGCACAGACCCCGATCAAGTTGACGCTCGCCCATAACCTGACACCCACGAGTCCAAAAGGCATGGGTGCAACCCGCTTCGCGGAGCTTGTGCTCGCCAAGAGCAACGGCCGCATCATCGTCAACATTGCGCCCTCCGAGCAACTGGGCAACGAAAACACCAACATGGCCGCGATGCGCACCGACACGCTCGACCTCGGCAGCATCGGCCAGGGCGCGATGCTGTCCGTGGTGCCCGAGGTGGCCGCGCTCGGACTGCCCTTCCTCTTCGCTAGTCTGCCGGAAGCCTGGGCTGCCCTCGACGGA
The DNA here is from genome assembly GCA_031410015.1 of Betaproteobacteria bacterium. Classification (GTDB taxonomy): domain Bacteria; phylum Pseudomonadota; class Gammaproteobacteria; order Burkholderiales; family Casimicrobiaceae; genus VBCG01. The sequence continues at coordinate 3,792 of JANNYI010000517.1, forward strand.
CCCATCGGCCAGGATCTGGCGCGACGGATCGAGACGAAGAACCTCGTGTTTCTGGCCTGGTGGTGCAACGGCATCCGCCAGGTCACCAACAGCCGGCGCCCGATCACCAAGCCGGATGACCTCAAGGGACTCAAGATCCGCACACCGCTTGATCCGGCCACCGTGGACATGTTCAAGGCCATGGGCGCCAATCCGCAACAGATCAACTTCGGCGAAACGTATCTCGCACTGCAAAGCGGCGTGGTCGATGCGCAGGAGAACCCGCTGGCCAACATCCACGCCGGCAAGTTCTATGAGGTGCAAAAGTACATTTCGTTCACCAACCACAAGTACGAGGCGACCGCGCTCATCATGAGTGCCGCGAGCTACAACCGGCTGTCGGAGGCGGATCGGAAACTCGTGCGCGAGGCCGCGCTCGAAGCCGGCGCCTACCAGCGCAAGATCATGCTCGAGTCCGATGAGAAAATGATTGTCGAGTTCAAGAAGATGCCAAACATCCAGATGAATGCCGTGGACACCACACCTTTCAAGAAAGCGACGGAGGTCGTCTGGGACGACTGGGAGAAGAAGCCGTTCGGTGACTTCGTCAAGAAGCTGCGGGCTTCACGCATTTGATGCCAGGACACCACGCGCGGACCCCAGGCTGACAGGATGGCTGCAACCAAGCACGTGGTGGAACTCGCACGGTCCATCGAAGCCGCCATTCAGCGTGGTTGCAACATCCTGCTCCTGGTCAGTGGCCTCGCGCTGCTGACCCTGCTGACGGTCGTGGTCGTTTTGCGCTACTTCTTCGAAGAGGGCTTGAGCTTCGCGCCGGACCTGAGCGAACTCCTGTTCTGCATCTTCGTCATGGCCGGCATCACTCAGGCCGCGCGCCAGGGAGCGCACGTGGCCACGCAATTGCTGCTGTACTCGCTGCACGGGCGCGCGCGGTTGGCGTTGACGCTGTTCATTCACGGCGCCTCGGCACTCGCATTCGCGTTGCTGGCGTGGTACGCCTTCCGCAATGCGCTGGTTGCGCATGACCAGACCACGCCGGTCCTGCAGATCCCCTGGAGCGTGGGCTATGGATGCCTGTCGCTGGGGCTGGCAATGGTCGCCGTTTGCAGCCTTGCGGCGATCGTCCGCTTCGGCCTGGGCGGCGAAGTCATCAAGGTCGACCTGGCCGATGCCGGGCCTGGAGTCGTATGAGTATCGTCGCCGCCGGCGTGTTCTTCGTCCTGCTCGCGCTGTCCTTTCCGGTTGCCTACGCGCTGATCATCGGCGCCACGCTCGGTGTGCTGTCCTCCGAAACACGATCCCTGTTCGGCGTGATCCAACAGTTGTACCTGCCCACTCAGAGCTTCCCGCTGATCGCCATTCCATTCTTCGTGATGGCCGCCGAACTTATGATGACAGGCAAGCTCGGTCAGCATCTGATCGACTTCGCCACCGATCTCGTCGGCCGCTTCCGCGGCGGGCATGCCCAGGTGAGCGTGCTGGGATCCACGCTTTTCGGCGGCGTCTCCGGGTCCGCGGTGGCCGACGCCACCGCCCTGGGCGGCGTCCTGGTTCCGTGGCAGATCAAAATGGGCTATCCGCGCGCGTTTTGCGGCGCCACGATCGCTGCCGCATCGACCATCGATATCCTGATACCCCCGTCAATCCCGCTGATCCTGTATTCGCTGGTCTCCAATGCCTCGATCGCCGGCCTGTTCTTCGCCGGCATCCTGCCGGGATTGCTGCTGGCCGTCGGATTCCTCGCCGTCTGCAACATCAGCGCGCGCCTGCGCAACTTTCCGTATGAGAAAACGCCGGTCGCCTGGGGTCCGATGGCGCAGCGTGGTCTCTATGCCCTGCCCGCATTGCTGATGCCCGTCCTTGTACTGCTGGCGCTGCGCTTTGGCGTACTGACGCCCACGGAGATCAGCACGACGGCGGTCGTCTATGCCATGCTGGTCTCCGGACTCTTCTACCGCGACCTGACATGGCAGCGGGTCAAGGTAGCGGTGTATACAGCGGGTGTTGCAACAGGCGTTGTCATGCTGTTGATCATGGCCTCCACCGCAGTCGGCTGGATCCTGACGCTGGAACAGATTCCTGCGCTCTTTCTTGAATGGGCCAAAGGCCATTTCAACACGCAATTCTCGATTTTGATGTTGATGAACGTAATGATGCTGGTCACGGGCATGTTCGTCGATCTGCCCGCGGCGATCCTGCTGTTGACGCCGCTCTTCCTCCCGCTGGCGCGCTCGTTCGGCATCGATCTCGTGCAGCTGGGTGTGGTCATGGTGGTCAATCTGGCGATCGGCCTGTACACGCCACCGGTAGGGACAACGCTATTCATCGGAAGCATGCTGTCGAAGGCGAGCATCGGCGCGACCGTCCGGGAATTGCTACCGTTCTACGCGGTCGGGCTCACCGTGCTGGCAATGATGAGTTACATCCCCGCCCTGACCTTGCGTATTCATTGATGCCGTGTTCGCATCAGATCCGGTAGATGCGCTCCGCCGTGGTGCGGAACATGGCATCGCGCTCGGCATCGCTGAACCCGGCGGTAATCTCGGCATAGGCGCGCCAGATGGCGGCATAGCTTCGCATCATCCCATCGACCGGAAAGTTGCTGCCGAACAGTACGCGCTCCGGTCCAAAGCAATCGATCGCCGTCAATACGAGCTGGCGCAGCGAAGTGACCGACCACGCGGGATCGAACATGCCGAAGCCGCTGAGCTTGACGACGATGTTCGGCCGCAGGGCGAGCTGGCGCAAGCCTGCAGACCATGCCTTCACTCCTCCGGGACTCTGGTCCCTCGGCTGCCCGGCGTGTACCAGCACGAAGGTCTGGCCCGGATACCGATCCGCCAGAGCGGCAGCGGCCGTCGCCTGTACGGGCAGTATCTGGAGGTCAAAGGACAATCTATGTGCTGCCAGCAGCGCAAGGTTGGCGCACCAACGCACGTCGTCGAGGTAATCAATCGAATGGCCCATGCCCGGAACCAGAATCTGGTGCAGCATCTGTCGGATGCCGCGGACATTGGGGCTGGCGCAATGCGCCGCCAGCATCGCCTCGACCTCGTTCGCCGGCGCCGACAGATCCACATACGCCACGATCGCGTGCGGAAAGCCGCCGCTCCCTTGTGCCTCGGCCACACCCTGCAGCCACCGCGTCTCGCGCACCGGATCCGCGGCATCATGCTCCGCCTGCACATGCACCGACTTGCGCACAGGCAGAGAACCGATATCCACGCGAAACTCCGCCATCCGATAGTCACGGCGAATCGCCTTGTAATCGCCATACATCCGTGGCCCGACGCGATCGGTCAGCCACGGATAGTAGTTGGCGCGCAGGTCCCACAAATGGTGGTGCGCGTCGACGATGCAGCTTTCAACGGGGAGCATCAGCAATGCAATACACGATAGCGGTTGTCCACGGCGATGGAATCGGTCCGGAGGTCTGCCATGCAGCCATTGCCGTTCTGAAGGCGGTTCCGGGTCTCGCCGTCAGGCTCGACTTCCGTGAGTATCCTGCCGGCGCCGAGCACTACAAGAATACCGGCGATGCGTTTCCCGAGTCCACTTTCGAGGCGTGCAAGGCGGCGCACGCGATTCTGCACGGCGCCGCGGGGTTGCCGGGCGTCACGTATCCGAACGGCACCGAGGCCGGACTCGACTTCGGATTGCAGCTGCGCTTTCGCCTCGATCTCTACACCAACTGCCGGCCGATCAAGCTGTATCCCGGCGTAGTGTCGCCGCTGCGCCACTTCTCGCCTGGTCAGATCGACTACGTCATCCTGCGCGAGAACACCGAGGGCATGTATGCCGCCCGCGACGGGGGCACCCTGTTGCGCGGCGAGGTGGCCTCTGACACGATACTGATCACCCGCAAGGGCGTTGAACGAATCACCCGTGCCGGCTTTGAACTCGCGCGCCGCCGCAATGGTGCAGTGCGCGATGGCAAGCGCCGAGTGACCCTCTGCGACAAGGCCAACGTATTGCGCAGCTACGCGTTTTTCCGCAAGGTGTTCAATGAAGTGGCGGAGGCCTATCCTGACGTCGAAACCGACTATGCGTATGTCGATGCCATGACCGTGCATCTGGTCGAACGCCCCGATTTCTACGACGTGATCGTCGCTGAGAACATGTTTGGCGACATCATTTCCGACCTTGCCGCTGCCACCGTGGGCGGCATGGGCATGTCCCCGTCGGGCGAAACTGGCGAGCACCATGGCTTCTTCCAGGCATCGCACGGATCCGCGCCGACCATTGCGGGCATGAACATCGCCAATCCGCATGGCACGATCCTGTCGGCCGCCCTCATGCTGCGGTGGCTTGGCGAGCGCCATTCGGATCGCCTGCTGCTGGACGCCGCCCAGCGGGTTGAACAGGCCGTGGCGGAAGTGCTTTCAAATGGCGGCGGTCTTACGCGAGATCTCGGTGGTGCCGCCAGCACCGCCGAAGCCGTTCAACTCGTCTGCCAGCAGGTGCGAGGCTGAACATCGTGCTACTCACGCCGCATTTGCGGGTTGGCACTGGCGCATGAAGCCTCCTGCGCGCATTACCGATGTCGCACGGCTCGCGGCTGTTTCGACGGCCACCGTCGATCGTGTGCTGCACCAGCGTACCGGCGTGCGTCCGGTGACGGCACAGCGCGTGCTCAAGGCCGCCAGCGAATTGGCTTACCTGCCGGCCGGCGACATGCACAAATACCTGAGCCACAAGCGCCTCAATGTTGTCTTTCTGTTGCCGGTCAATAATGCCTCCTTCGTTCGACTGCTTGGCGATACCGTAGATTTTTCGAAGGAGCACTGGGCACCATTCAATGTGAAGTGCCAGGTCGTCTGGATCGAAAGCTTCAATCCGGAAGTGTTGGCACGAAGCCTCCTGCGGGTCGGCAAGCGCGCCGACGGCATTGCCTTTCTTGCTCTCGATCATCCCGCCGTGCGCGAAGCGGTGCAGCAGCTGGCAGACCGAGGTGTTTCAACGATTACGCTGGTCTCCGACATTGCAAGCTCGCGCCGCAATGCCTATGTCGGACTGGACAATCGCGCTGCCGGCCGCACCGCTGGATACCTGATTGGACGCTTTATTGGCGCCAAGACTGCCAAGGTGGCGATGATCGCCGCCAGCCGCAGCTATAGCTCGCATGGGGACCGCGGAGCCGGATTCCTCTACCTCATGCAGGAAATGTTTCCCGATATCGAGGTGGTCGGCCTGCGCGAAGGTCTCGATGATATCGAGAAGACCTATCAACAGGCGCGTGCATTGCTGAAGCAGTTTCCCGACCTGGCGGGCATCTACAACATAGGCGGCGCGCATGATGGTGTCGCGCGCGCCCTGAAGGAGACCGGGCGGCAACACAAGGTGGTTTACATTGGTCACGGTCTTTCGTCGGATACCCGCGCCCTGCTGGTCGACGGCACGATGGACGCGGTGATCACGCAGAACCCCCAGGCGGCTATCTACAGCTGCGTTCGCATCTTCACCAATTTGCGCGACCACCATGATGTCCTGACCGGTGTCGAGACGTCGCGCAGCCAGATCATCTTTCGCGAAAACCTGCCGTAGATTCCGTCGTCATCCTGGCAATCCCCGACAACCCGATCGGCCATGAGGCCGTGCGACGCGGCGTGCCGGAGCAGGCCGCCAAGAACTTCATCGAGGGCCACCTCACGATCGAGATTGCGATCCTGTTCGGCCACCTGCCCGCCGGACCTCCTGAAGCGTTAAGGAAGCGCTGTGTGGAAGGCGTAGTAACCTGAGCGTTCTACTCAGGAGCAGCGCCGTGCCCATCATCTACCCCTCGTTTCGTCCCGCACTGGCCGCGGCCTTGTCCGCCATGGTCATGGCCGCCACCCTGCCATCGCCCGCGCACGCGGCAGCGTCCGGTCCCATTCCAGCCCTGCCTCCCGGACCGTATCCCGTCGGGTGCAGCAACGTCGCGCAGGACTTCTCGCGCGTCCCCGCCGGCGAGTCCGCGCAGGACTACTGGGAGGGCACGTCCAACGGCAATACGTCGCGCTACATCACCGATCTCCTGGCCGACCCGGCCAACACCGTCGTCGTCAACCTGCCGATCCCCAACGACGGCGGGCTGTTCGGCGCCTACGCCGGGCAGAACAAGCCGTATGTGGTGCTGGTCTGCTATCCGACCACGGCGTCCAATCCGCGACCCGACTATCCGTTGCCCACCGGCAACGTGGTTCCGCGCATGCAGCGGGGTGCCGAAGCGCCGATCTTTGCGAGCGAATCGGCCCGCTATCCGGTGCTGCTGTTCTCGCATGGCCTCACCGGCAGCCCGATCTCCAACGACTACATCAGCGTCCTGCGGCTCTTCGCCGCCTGGGGCTATGTCGTCGTCGCGCCATTCCACGGCGACGGCCGTTACGCCAACATCAAGCTCGAGAGCTTCAGCGACCAGCTCTACGCGCTGCTGCACATCAAGGACTTTGTCGCGATGCAGGCGGTGCGGCCGCTGTCGCTGTCGCGGGCGCTCGACAATTTGCTGTCCGGCACGCAGTTTGCGGGCCACGTGGACGCGGCCGGTGTCGGCGGCTTCGGGGCCAGTCTCGGCGGCGAATCGCTGGTGCTGATGGGTGGCGCCCAGCTGACGACCACAGTGGGCCAGTCGTCGAAGCAGGTCACGCTGGATCCACGACTGAAGGCTGCGGTGGGCTACGTTCCGTACTTCGGCCAGGAACTCTTTCCAGCCTTCGGCCGCGACCAGCAAGGGTTGAGCGGCGTCACGCTGCCCTTCCTGGCCCTGAGCGGCACCAAGGACACGACCGCGCCGATCGCAGCCACGGAGCAAGGCTTCGAGCGGCTGAACGGCACCCGCCAGCTCGTCGCACTCACCAACGTCGAACATGGCTTCGCCACGGAATTCACCAACGACATCTTCACGTGGTCACTGACATTCCTGACCGGCCAGTTGTCCGGCGACCCCGTGGCGCGCGCCACCAGTGCCCGGATGTCCGCGGTGACCGGGGGCGGCGACGATGTGCAGCGCATCGATTACATGGCGCCGTCGGTCGAGTCGGCGGGCGAACGCATCACCGTCGAATTCCACAACGATTCGCTCGACCACTACTTCATCACGGCCGAACCCGCCGAGGCCGCGATGCTCGACGCCGGCGTGGCGGTGCCCGGCTGGCAGCGCACCCATTTCGACTTCAAGGCGCGGCCGGCGGGAGACCCGCGCGGACTTGCCGCGTGCCGCTTCTTCGGCACGCCCGGCATCGGCCCCAACTCGCATTTCTATACGATCGACGCCGCTGAATGCGCCAAGGTGAAGGCCAATCCCTTCTGGACCTACGAGTCGCTGGCGTTCAATACGGACGCCGCGGTCGCCGACGATTGTCCGGCGGACCGGACGCCCGTCACGCGCCTCTACAACAATGGGATGGGCGGGCAGGCCAGCCACCGGTACGTCACCAGCCGCAGCGAAGTGCGTGCGATGGTGAACCGCGGCTGGCTGGTCGAGGGCAACGTGTTCTGCGCGATTCCCTGAACTCGCTCGCCGGCCGCGAGTTGGCCCGCCAACCCGAGCGCAGCCGCAAGCCTCCCTAGGCGCTGCCGGCGCCCAAACGCTGCCGCATCGCGCGCACGGCGCTCGCGGGGGTGGTCAGTATCGGCAGCGCTGTGGCGGCCTGCGCTGAACGCAGCGCCCGCGCCATGCTGAACTGCGCCAATGCGATGGCATCCACGTCGCGCACGCCGCCGGCCGCCGCGGCCACCAGCCGGTCATGCGCATCGACGTCGTGCGCGTTGAGGGCATCCATGGCATCGGCCACGTGAATGGGCACCACCTCGATATCCGGCGGAAACTCCGGTGGCATCGATGCCAGCGTCGGGGCAAACGTGGCCAGCACGGCAATGCGGCGGCGACCGGCCCGCGCCACCGCTGTCGCGTCATCGATCATCGCCTCGTTCGGTTTCAGCACCGGCAGGTCGGGCCAGGTCCGCTTCACCGCATCGATGCAGGGTCCGAAGGCCGAGCAGGTGAACAGGATGCCATTGGCGCCGGTGCCGATCGCATACGTGGCGAGCGCCAGGAAGCGATCCGTCATCGCGGCGTCGAGACCTGCAGAACTCGCCGCCAGGTCAGCCGACAGGCTGTCGTCGAGCAGATTCATCCGCGTGCAGTCCGGCCATAGCTGGTCGAATGCCGCGTTGATCGGCTCGATCGAGTGGATCAGCGCATGAATCAGCGCGATGCGGACGGTCATGCCGTTGCAGCCGCTATGCTCGCCGAGGGTGTGGCGCTGTCGCTCGATGTCTTCGCGGGCGCAAAAAGCGCTTCCATTTCCCGCCGCACCGCATAGGCAAGCGTCGACGTATCCATCGCTACATCGTCCCAGCACAGGCTCTGGCCCTTGCGCACGGGGCGCACCACCTTGACGTCATGGGCCAACCCCAGCGGCAACCCGCCCATCCGTGACGACGTCGTCGCGGGCAGCAGCCTGCCCCAGACCGTATAGCCGCCCTCGCCGTCCAGCATGTCGCCGGGCTTCAAGTCGCGCTTGGCCGTGGCCACGACATCCGCGTTCCAGCACGTCGCAACACCGGTGGGCTCGCCGCGCAGCGCGACGCTGGCCACCGACATCCCCACTTCCAGCCCGATCAGGTGCCAGCGCTTGTACAGCGTGAAATAGCGCCCGGAAGGATCGGTATGCGCGTTGTATTCCTCGAAGCAATTCTTGATGTACTCGGTCTCCGCTTCCACTGTCACCCAGACGCCCATGCGGATATCGTAGGGAATCTTGCGGCCATTGGCTTCGAGCGACGAGATCACCTCGACCATGCCCTTGCGTTCCAGCACGCCGCCTTCGCTGATCGGTCGCGTGACGAAGGGGATGTCCTCCACACTCGCCGGCGGATACAGGAGGCCATGGCTCGGCACCGTGAGGCCCGTGGCATTGGCGACCGCGGTGGACTCGATCGACGGCTTGGACCCATCGAGGAAGCTGTTGAACATCTTCGGATTGAGGCCGCCACGCGTGGCCTGCTCCGGCGTCAGTCCGTAGTAGCCCCATACCGTTTCCGGCGTGGATTCGCAGAAGTGCGGCAACCACTTGTGCCCGCGTCCGGCCGCCACGACGGGAAAGCCGCACGTGCGCGCCCAATCGACGAGGTCGCAGATCAACGCCGGCTGGTCGCCGAAGGCCAGCGAATAGATGACGCCCGCGTCCGCCGCCTTGCGCGCCAGCAGCGGCCCGCAGAAGGCATCGGCCTCCACCGTGACGTTGACGACATGCTTGCCATGCGCAAACGCCAGCAGGCAATGCTCGACCGCGGCGATGGGATGGCCCGTGCACTCGACGATCACATCCACCTGCGGATGCCGCACCAGCGCCTGCCAATCGTCGCCGATGTGCGTGGCGCCCGATTTGCAGGCATCGTCGAGCGAGCGCGCACCCATCTGCTCGGGCTTCCAGCCCACGCGTGCCAGATTCGTGCGCGCCGCGGCGGGCGACAGGTCGGCGATGCCGACCAGATGCACACCCGGCGTGCGCGGGATCTGCGCGAGGTACATCGAGCCGAACTTGCCGGCGCCGATCAGTCCGATGCGAACCGGGTTGCCCTCCGCCGCGCGTTGCTGCAGCTTGGAAAACAGGCTCATGGCTCAGGCCGTCCCTTGCAGTGATTCCTCTTCCGCCTCGAGTGCGCCGGCCGGCACGCCGTCCTTCCACGGCAAGTCGACCGGGTAGTCGCGCAGCAGGCAATCGTCGGGCAGGCACTGGATGGCCGTGAAGTCGCGATGGGCAATGTATTCCGGCCGCTTGAAGCGCCGGATGTGATTGCTGACCGCGCACAGGCTCAGGTAGACACTCACCCGGTTCCACGGCGACAGGTTGCTGGTCGACGCATGCACCAGGCACGAGTGGAACAGGATCATCGATCCCGCCGGGCCGTTGGGCGAGACGATGCCGCCGGGCACGTAGCGGCCCTCCGCGTCGAAGTGGCCGGGACCGCCGCCGCGCGCCACCAGCTGGCGGATCAGGTCGTGGTCGACGGTCCACAAGGGATAGCTGGTGGTGGTCACGTCGTGCTTCGCGTCAACGACGCCCTTCTTGTGGCTGCCCGGGATGAACATCAGCGGCCCATTGAACGGATTGACGTCGTCCAGGAAGATCGCGACGTTCATCGCGCGTTCGGTGGGCATCAGGTCGTCGTTTTTCCAGGTGCCGTAGTCCTGGTGCCACTGCCACACGTCGCCCTCGAAGGCCATCTTGCCGTTGATCTTGAACTGGTGCATGTACAACGCCTCGCCCAGCAGGTCGGCCACCGGCTCGATCATGCGCGGATGGCGCCCCAGTCGCGCGAACGGCTCGCTGTACATGTGCGCGGCAAAGTTGGTGCGCACCGCATCGGAGCCCTTCTCGCGCACGTTGTAGGCCGCGCGGCGTTGATACAGCGCCGGGACGGCCGCGTTCAATAGGGCCGTTTCCGCGGGCGTGAACAGTCCCGGGAAAAACAGGTAGCCGTCGCGGTCGAATGCCTCGTGCTGCTGCGGGGTGAGCTTCATGGCAAGTCCTCCGTTGAGCGCAGGCCATCAGGCAATCTGCCATCAGGCAGCCTGCCTCTGGCGCAACGGCGATTATGACGCTATCTGGCCCCGCGCGTCGACGGCGTCAGGAGCCTGCAGGATCCTCGACAACGGGCGGTTGCGGCGTGGGTGCCTTGGGAACCGGATCGTCGACCTTCGGCTTCAGCGGCACGGGCTCGCGCACCGGCGACTGCGGCGTGCTTGCGTGCAGCAGTGCAGCGCGCTCGGCATTGCGCATTTCGCGGGCTTCGCCGGCGTCGCGCGGGGCGGCCGCCTTCGCCGCGGCTTCCACACGGCCACTTTCGACGAACTTCTTCGTCGCATCGTTGTAGTCGCGCGATGCCTTGTAGTTGCCTTCTCCGAGTTCGTTCGGTTTCGTCGTCATGATGCCTCCGGGGATTGTTGCTGCAACGTGGAATCGGCTCGTCGCTTGGCTACTGCCCTGTAGCGACGAGCTACGCTGCACTTTAAGGACGACACGTCGCGCGCTGCATGCGTCGCGATCCCAATTTCATGTAGGGGTTTCCTTACGCGCCGGGTTGCGTTGGAAGTCGCGTTCGAGCGTCGCGCGGCTAGGTGTTGCGCCGACAAGCCACTGCGGGTTTGTCCCGTCGTCGTGGCCGCCCCCGGCGGGCTAACATCAGGCGATGATGTCCGGGCTGCCCATATTGTCGCGTCGCCAGCTACGCGCTGGTTCCCGATGGAACTGACTTGGTGGTTCATCGGCATCGGCGCCCTGCTGATCGCGATGAACCTGTCGAGCGCGGTGATCGCGCGGCTGCCGCTCAGCCTCGCCATCGTCTATTTCGCGATCGGTTTCGCCATCGGGCCCCAGGGCATGGGCTGGCTGGTCGTCGATCCATTCCTGCATGCCAGGATCATCGGCACCGTGTGCGAAGTCGCGGTGCTGGTCTCGCTGTTTGCAACAGGTTCGAATGTGGGCAGCACGTTGCGGCGACGCCATTGGAGCGTACCGATACGCCTTGCCTCCGTGGCGATGCTGTCCACCATCATCCTGCTGGCAGGGCTCGCCCATTGGGCGCTGGGGTTTTCCCTCGGCGCGTCGATCCTGCTGGCGGCGATCCTTGCTCCCACCGACCCCGTGCTGGCCGGCGACGTGCAG
>JANNYI010000518.1:0-1114 GCA_031410015.1 Betaproteobacteria bacterium
CGGATTCGCCACCGTACGCGCACTGATTTCCTGAACCGTTTTCCACAACGACATGACATGGCATACGCAATCCGCATTCACGCACACGGAGGTCCCGAAGTCATGGTGGCCGAGGACGTCAACGTCGGGGCGCCGGGTCCCGGCCAGGTCCGCATCCGGCAGACCGCCATCGGCCTCAACTATATCGACACCTATCATCGCAGCGGGCTGTATCCGCTGCCGCTGCCGTCGGGCATCGGCCAGGAAGCTGCCGGCGTCGTCGAGGAAGTCGGCGCCGGCGTCGACTATCTGCGCGTGGGCGAGCGGGTCGCGTACACCGGCTTGATGGGCGGCTATGCCAGCGAACGCATCGTGCCGGCGGATCGCATGGTGAAGATACCGGACGGCATCGAGGATGTGACCGCGGCCACGTTGATGCTGAAGGGGCTCACAGTCCAGTACCTGCTCCGGCAGACGTTTCGGCTGAAGGGCGGCGAGACCATCCTGTTTCACGCCGCGGCCGGTGGCGTGGGCCTCATCGCCTGCCAGTGGGCGCGTGCATTGGGCGTCACGATGATCGGTACCGTCGGTTCGGATGCCAAGGCCGAGCTTGCGCGCGCCAACGGTTGCGCGCACACGATCGTCTATACGCGCGAGGACTTTGTCGCACGCACGAAGGAAATCACCGGCGGCAAGGGCGTGCCGGTCGTGTACGACTCGATCGGCAAGGATACGTTTCCGCAGTCGCTCGACTGCCTGTCGCCGCTCGGCATGTTCGTGAGCTTCGGCGCGGCTTCAGGCCCGATCGCTGCCTTCAACATCGGCCTGCTCGCGCAGAAGGGTTCGCTGTTCGTCACGCGGCCCACGCTCTTCACCTATGCCGCGTCGCGCGCCAGCCTGAATGCGATGGCCGATGAAATGTTCGGACTGGTGCTGGCCGGCAAGATCAAGTCCGAGGCGCGGCAGACCTTTGCGTTGCGGGACGTGGCGCAGGCGCACCGGCTGCTTGAATCGCGCGGGACGACCGGGGCCACCGTCCTCCTGCCCTGATTCCGGGTTCTGGCGGTGGCCTGTCGGCGAGGCGTGTAGGGGAGGCATGTAGGGGAGGCGTGTAGGCGAGGCGTGTAGGCGAGGC
>JANNYI010000519.1:0-11714 GCA_031410015.1 Betaproteobacteria bacterium
CATCACCGCGCCGCGCCTCTTCGCCGCATTCCTCGCGGTGGTCGCCGTCGGTGCCGGGATCGAATGGTACGCGCTCGCGCGCAACGAAGTTGCGCGGACGGCGACGGTCGCCGTCGCGCCAGCGCCGGCGCCGACAACGGCCGCCGCACCGGTTCCTGCCGGACTGCAGGGGGACATCGACGTGCCCCTCGGTGAGGCGATGATCGGGCCGCGCGTGGCGCTTGCGGGGTGGGCGCTGGCTCCGGGTGGCATTCGCGCCGTCGAGATCCGTCTCGATGGTCGTGCGTATGCCGCGCGCATCGGCATCGCCCGCCCCGATGTGGCGCAAGCCCGCCCCGGCATGGCAGGCAATGCCGCCGCCGGGTTCGAATTCACCGGCGATTTTTCACCGTACCCCGCGCCCGCAGGCGTCGACCGGCGCGCGCTCACCATCGTGGCGATTGCCAACGACGGCAGCGAAAAGATCCTCGGCCGGCGCAGCCTCATCGATCCGGCGGCTTTGTCGCGCTGGGCAGCGTTCACGCCGAAGCAGGGCACGCCCTTCTACCTGTTGCCGGCGCTATCGGGCCTCGATCTCGGCGGTGCGGCGGAACTCGACACGATCTATGCGCCCTACCAGTCCGCCACGATCGCAACCGGCTTTCGCGTGCCCATCCTGTATCTGCGGATGACACGCGGCGCGGCGGCCGACTACGAGTTCGATCCGGATTGGGACGCCAAGCGCAAATGCGGCGATCGGCGCATCGGCGACGATTCCCTCAATGCCGTGATGGCGCACGCGCGCACGAAGAAGATGCCCGTGCTGGTCACATTGAACGGTGGCATCTGGGCGGACGCGTATTGCGACGTTCCGGACTGGGACGTCAACGACCGGCTCGAGCAGGATGTCGCCAATTGCCAGTGGAACGAGAAGAACCAGGTGATGCCGGACAACTTCCTCAAGAACCTCCCCGGTTCGCAGGAAGCGCCGGAACTCGCGCGCTCGCTGACCTTCAACGTCTACAACGCGGAAGTGCGGCGCTACAAGAAGCGCAACCTGCAGCAGGCGGGCGCGCTGCTCGCGGCCTTCGCGCGCGCGGAACCGGCGCTGTTCGTCGGCGTCAACCTCGATCCCGACACCTACCTCAATCCGTTCTTCGCCGAGCAGCAGTGGTACGACTACAACCCGGATACGTTGCGGCAGTTCCGCGAGTGGCTTGCGGGCACCGGGCCCTACGCTGGCCGGGGCGGTCCCGGCATCCCCGACCTGCGCACCTATCGCCGTGCGCGACCGCTCACGCTGGCCGACGTCAATCGTCTCGCCGGCAGGCATTGGAAATCGTGGAGTGCCGTGGACCCGCCGCGCGAATTCGTGCGCAGTCCGCCCGCCGGCGCGCTGCCTTTCTGGAAAGACCCGTGGGTCCGCGAGTGGGAGATCTTTCGCCGCCATCTCGTCCATCTGCACTACGACGAATTGGCCCAGTGGCTGGTGGAGTCCGGTATCCCCTCGACGCACATCTGGTCGTCGCAGGGGCTGATGGCGCCGCAGCGCGACGCGATGCCTTTCGCCATCGCCATCGACAGCGCCCCGCGCAATTACGACTCGGGCGGCATGAGCATCGCCGGCGCCAAGCCCGCGCAGGGACATCTCGGCGTGATCCTCTACGGCGAAGCCGCCGTCAACGACGTGCCGATGGACAATGGGCGCTCGCTCTTCGCCACGCTCGAAGCGGTGGATCCGCGCTGGGCCGTCGTCGAGTACAACACGGCCGACCTGCGCAATCCCGAAGGGATGCCCACCTACGCCGCCGCCTATCGCGGTATGCGCGACGTGTGGAACTACGGCGCGCGCTTCGTCTCGCCGATGGCGTGGAATGGCAGCAATGGCGTCAACGCCGGTCAGCCGGGCTTTTCCAACTTCACCGCGTGGCGCAACACGGCGCTGGAGGAAGCGACGCGCGACTTCATGCTGGCGCGCGCCGGGTTGCCGCAGGGCGCGCTGCTGTGGACGTTCGGCACGCCGCAGCATGCGGACGGCGACGGCTGGACCGCGGAAACAGGACGCATCGAACTGGGACCGGGCGCGCTGCGCCTGCAACCCGACGCCAATCGGCGCGTGGTCCTTCTCTCGCCCTCGGATTTGCCCGAGGCGGCCCGCTCCGCGGATGAATTCGTGCTGGGCATCGACGGCTCCGGTTTGCAGAGGGTACGCATCCAGGGGCGGCGCGACGCACGCGGTGGCTGGATCACGATTGCCGATACCGGCGAAGCCGGGATGCGCGCCACGGCTGCGGGGGTTGCGGTGAAGCGCGGCTCCGGAACGCGCGGAGCGCCGATCGAGCGGCTGCGCGTCGAACTGACGTTCAGGACCACCAACATGCGCGCGCTGTCGCGCTTCGCGGCCATCCCGGCCGCGCCCTGAACGCCGCGCCGCTCAGCGCTCGTCGAGTTTGTACTCGACGTAGGCCTTGTCGCGCACCTGGCGCAGGAATTCCTGGAACTGCTCTTCGGATTTGCGCTGCCTGATGGCCGTGCGCGCAACGTCGCGACGGCGGTCCTGCGTGATGTCCTGTGAACGCCGCTCGTCGACGACGATGAGGTGCCACCCGAACGGCGAGCGCACGGCAGGCGACATTTCGCCGACCTGGAGCTTGTTCATGGCCTGCTCGAATTCGGGCACGGTGTCGCCGGGGCCGATCCAGCCGAGATCGCCGCCCTTGATGGCCGACCCGTCGTCGGAGCTCACCTTCGCCTGATCGGAGAACTTTGCGCCGGCCTCGATGCGATCGCGCACGCGGTCGATCTTGATCTTGCCTTCCGCCTCGGACGAAACCTCGTTGACGCGAACGAGGATGTGCCGCACGCGGACCTGCTCGACGACCGTGGGCGCGTTGAGACTGCGCGCATTGTTGAGCTTCAGCACGTGAAAGCCGCCGGGGCTGCGCAGCACCGGCGAAACGTCGCCCGGCTTCATCGTCTTGACGGCGTCGTTGAACACTGCGGGCAGCCGCGCGGGCGTGCGCCAGCCAAGGTCGCCGCCCTGCGTCGCATCGCCGGCGTCGGAAAAGGAAGCGGCGACCTGGCTGAACTCGCGGCCACTCTTCACCTGCTGCAACGCCTCGTCGGCACGCTTGCGGCGCGCATCGATCTGCGCGGGCGACGCCTGCTCGGGAACGGTGACCAGCACGTGCGACAGCAGGTATTCGTTTTCGCCGCCCGCCTGCGCTGCGACCGTGGCGAGGTAGTTGTTGACTTCGGCGTCGGATACGTTGACGCGGGCATCCACCTCACGCTCCCGCACCCGCTGGATGATCACTTCGCGGCGGATGTCTTCGCGGTACTTCGCGTAGGCGATTTTCTCGCGGTCGAGCGTCTTGCGCAGTTCCTCGGGCGTCAGCTTGTTTTCCTGCGCAATGCGCAGAATGGTGCGCTCGACCGTCTGGTCGTCGACGCGGATGCCGTTGTCCTTGGCGAACTGCAGCAGCGCGCGCTCGGTGATCAGGCGCTCCAGCACCTGCGTGTTGAGCGCGTCGGCGTTGGGTGGCTTGACGTTGGACGCCTGCATCTGCGCCAGCACGATGCGCTTCTGCTCGTTCAGCTCCCACTGCGTGAGCGCCTCGTCGTTGACGACGGCCACCACGCGTTCGAGCGGCACCACCGCGTTGGGCGCCACCGGTGCGGCCGCCGGCCGCGGCACCGGCACACCGGGGCGGGGACCGGCGGCGGCGCCCGGCACCTGGATGCCTGAGCCCGAGGGCTGGGCCCACGCGCTGGCGGTGGCAAAAACGATGGCCGCGGCAAGCGCCAGCGGCACGACGGGGCAGATGCGTCCCATGGTCTGGTCCTCGAGTGCGACGTGGCTGCGGGTCGCGTTCATGCGAATGAAGTGATGACGGATTCTAGAATTCAGGCAGCGGATCGAAGCTGCGGTCGCGTTGCTGCATCGCCGGGTCGTTGGTGCGCAGATAACCCGGCACGGTGCGCCGCAGGAGATCGAGCGGGCTGGTGCCGACGCGCGCCAGGCCGTTCAACTCGAGCTGGACAAATACGGAGCGCGTGGTCTGCTCGGTCGTGGTGGTCAACTGCTGCCCGACGACTCGCAAGGCCCAGCACCCGCCATTGTACTCCAGCCCCACGACTGCCTCCAGCGTCTTGCGGTCGGGGATCGAGTAATTCCACGCCCCCAGGAACGTCAGGTTGTCCGTAAGCGGCCACTGCGTGGACAGGTAGGTCTGCTTCAGCTCGGATTGACCGCCAATCTGGTCGACGAGTTCCCGCGAATAGCGGTAGGTGGCACTCACCACCCGTCCCCCGCCAGGCGAATACCGCGCGCCGATGTTGAAACGGTCGAACTGGGACGTGCCGAAGTCGTACTGGGCGAGGCCAATCAGCGCCCACGCATCGGCCAGTCGCCCTTCGGCGCCCACCAGGAAATCCGAAGAACCCGCTTCCTGCGGCGGGCCGCCCAGGTTGACCTGCTGGTTCGAAAAGTAGAACCGCTGCCCGACCGCGACGCGGAAGCGCTCGGACCCCGTCGCAGGGTCGAGCAGTCGCGATGTGATGCCGAGCGCCAGTTGACTGGTGTCGCCCATCCGGTCGCCGCCGATGAACCGGTTCTCGCTGAAGAGCTGCGTGAAGTTGAAATCGTCCTGCACCGTATCGAATACCGGCAGCTGGTTCTGGTTGCGATACGGAATGTAGGTGTAGAGCGCCCGCGGTTCCAGCGTCTGCACGAAGCTGGAGCCGAAGATGCTCCAGTCGCGCTCGAAGATCAGGCCCGCGTCCACGCTCCCCACCGGCACCGCCACGCCGGCGCTGCCATCGGGTACGCCGGCCGTTGGCTGGTTGAGATCGTATTGCCACGCGTTGATGCCCGCATGCGCGTTGACGAACCACGAGCTGCCCTGTCGAATCCAGCGTGCCGATGGGTAGATCGACGAGCGGTTGCCGGTGGGGTTGAGCGCCGATTGCGAAAAGCGAACGAATTCCGCCGCACCGCTCCACGTCAGCCCCATCCAGTCCGTCTCCGCCATCCTGGCGCGCACCTGCGGCAGCATGTTGTACGGCGGCGCGACCGCCGCGGCCGGGTTGGGATCCTGCAGCGTCTGGAATGACTGCGCGCGCGCCAGGATGTAGAACTGCCCGTAGTTGGCGATGAGTCCTGCTTCCTGCGGCAGCGTCTTCTGCGACGTCACGGCAATCTGGTCGGCGAAGTCCGCGAAATACGTGTCGTCCGACACGCGGTTGTAATTGAAATAGCCGGTCAGCCACGGCTTGATCTGCTGATTGTGCTTCCACGACAACGCCCAGCGCGCTGAATTGGTCACGCGATCATCGGGCAGGATTTCGCCCAGGACCTCGCCGGCGGACGACTCGAACAGGTAGCGTCCCTGCGCGCCGAGCTGCAGTCCGCGCTTGGTCATCAGGCGCGGGACCAGCGTCGCATCGTAGTTCGGCGCGATGTTCCAGTAATAGGGCGTCGCGATTTCGAAACCGCGGATCTGCGACGATCCGATCGCCGGGATCAGGAACCCCGACTTGCGTTCGTTGGACAACGGAAACTCGAGCCACGGCGCATACATCACCGGCACATCGAGAAAGTAGACGCGCGCCCCGTGCGCGGTGCCTACCCGCCGCTTCTGGTCGATCTCGATCTCGTCGCTGCGCAGGTACCAATCGTTGTTGGGGGCAACGCATGTCGTGTAGCGCGCATTGTCGGCCTCGTACAGGTCGGGACCTTCGAAGCGAATGACCTTCGCCTCGCCACGCGATGCATTGGCGCTGAAGTAGAACCGGGGCTCGTCGAAGTAACCGACTTCGCGGCTGCGCTGGAACTTGACCTCCGGACCCGTGATCCAGTCGAGCCCCCGCCGCATCGTGACATCGCCCTTGCCCCAGACTTCATCGGTGGTCTGGTCGTACTGCAGCCAATCGGCAAGGACCGTTTCGCGCCGGGTGCGCAGTTCGACCTTGCCCGCGGCCTCGATTTTTTTCTGCATCGAACCTTCCAGACGATCGGCGCGAAGGAAGACCGCGCCACGTTCGTCGGGCGCCGCCGCGGGTGCCGCCGGCAGGCGGGTTGGTGCCGGCAGGGGAAGCTGCGGTCGGGCCGCGCCCACCGCATCCGTCAACCGCGGCGACTCGGCGTCCGCCAACCCGGGGCCGGGGCCGCCGGCGGATTTCCTCGCGATCGGTTCGATCTCGCGCGCAAGCTTCAGCACGAGTTCCTGCGCCGCCAGCGTGCCGGAGAGGCACACGGTTGCCAGCGATGCGGCAGCGACGGACCAGCGCGGCGGAAGGGGCTTGATCGGAGAGCTCACGGGCTGGTTTGGTAAAATGGCGCATTCTAGCCTGTGCGTGGTTCCCGACCCTGCCGCCTGCTCGTAGCCGGTGGCCAACGCGCGGCAATCCGAGCCGCGTTGCGCTCTCCTTCGGTCCCCCTGCCCATGATCACGTCTCCCGCCGATCCGCGCCTTGCCGCGCTTGCGCAATGGGTCGCGCAGACCCTGCAGACAACCGCGTTCGCGCTTGCGCCGGCGTCGGCCGATGCAAGCTTCCGCCGCTATTTTCGTGCCACGCTCGAGCACCCGCACCCGCTCGCGCCGCAGGCCGCCACGCTCATCGTGATGGACGCGCCACCGCCGCAGGAAGACTGCCGGCCCTTCGTGCACGTGGCGGCGCTGCTGCACGCCGCAGAGGTGCATGCGCCGGCCATCCTGGCGCAGGATCTCGAGCAGGGCTTCCTGCTGTTGAGCGACCTGGGCGACACCACCTACCTGGCCGTGCTGGCGGAGGACAACGCCCGCGCGCTGTACCTCGATGCCATCGAGGCCTTGCTGCGCTTCCAGCGCACCTCGCGACCCGGCGTGCTGCCGCCCTACGACGAGGCCCTGCTGCGCCGCGAGCTCGAGCTCTTCCCTGAATGGTACGTGGGCCGGCACCGCGGGCATGCGCTGACTGCGCCGCAGCGCAAGGTGCTGGACGATGTCTTCGCGCGGGTGATCGCCAACAACCTCGCGCAGCCGCAGGTCTTCGTCCACCGCGACTTTCACTCGCGCAACCTGATGGTCAGCGCGCCGAATCCCGGCGTGCTCGATTTCCAGGACGCGGTCTACGGGCCGGTCACGTACGACCTGGTGTCGCTGCTGCGCGATGCCTATATCGGCTGGGACGAGGAACGCCAGATCGACCTTGCCGTTCGCTACTGGGAACGCGCGCGCGCGGCCGGCGTTCCGGTGCACGACGACTTCGGTGCCTTCTGGCACGATTTCGAATGGATGGGTGTGCAGCGGCAGTTGAAGGTACTGGGCATTTTCGCGCGCCTCTGCCACCGCGATGGCAAGGAAGGCTACGTCAAGGACATGCCGCTCGTGATGGCATACCTGCGCGGCGCCTGCGCGCGCTATCGTCAGCTCGAGCCTCTGCTCGTGCTGCTCGACGCGCTGGACGGACAACGGCCGGTGGTCGGCTACACGTTCTGATGACCGGCACGCGCACCGCAATGATCCTGGCCGCGGGCCGTGGCGAGCGGCTGCGGCCGTTGACCGACACGGTGCCCAAGCCGTTGCTGGAGGCGGGCGGCAAGCCGCTCATCGTCTGGCAGATCGAGGCGCTCGCGCGAGGTGGCTATCGCAACATCGTGATCAACGCTGCGCACCTGTCGCACAAGCTCACCGCGGCGCTCGGCAACGGCAGCGCGTTCGGCGTCCAGATACGGTGGTCGCTCGAGCGCGAGGCGCTGGAAACCGCGGGCGGCATCGCCACCGCCATGCCGCTGCTGCCGCCGGGGCGCGTGCTGGTCGTGTCGGCCGACATCGCCACGACCTTCGACTACGGCACGATCGAGGCGCGTGCCGACGCGATGGCGGCGAAGCAGGATGCGCGCGTGCATCTCGTGCTGGTGCCCAATCCGCCGTTCCACCCGGAAGGCGATTTTGCGCTCGACGGCGACCGTGTCACCGTCGCTGGCAAGTCCCGGCTCACCTTCGGCAACATCGGCCTGTACGATACTTCCCTGTTCCGCGAACTTCCGCGCGGCGTGAAGCTCAAATTGCTTCCCCTGTTCCTGGAATGGATCGCCAAGGGCATCGTGTCCGGCGAACGTTTCGACGGAACCTGGGCCAACGTCGGCACCGCGCAGGACCTCGTTCAACTCGATCAACGGCTGCGCGCCCACAAGGCGTGACGCACCCGCCTCCCACAAGGATGACCCGCATGAACTCGCTGTCCAATCCCCTGCTTGACTTCTCCGGCCTGCCTCGCTTCGACGCAATCCTGCCCGAGCATGTCGGGCCGGCCATCGAAGCGCTGCTCGACGATGCCCGCCGCGCGGTCGAAGCGGTGGCCCTGCCCGATGCGCCGCCCACGTGGGAAACCGTGGTCGAGCCGCTGGCCGGCAGCCTCGATCGCCTCGACCGCGCCTGGGGCGCCGTCCGTCACCTCAATGCGGTGGTGAACACGCCAGCCATGCGCGACGCGTACAACGCGGCCCTGCCGGGCGTCATTGCTTTCCATACCGACGTCGCGCAGGACCAGCGCCTCTACGACAAGTATCGCGCGCTGCGTGCGCAGCCGGAATTCGCGGCCCTCGATGCAGCGCAACGCCGGCTGATCGACAACGAGCTGCGCGACTTCAAGCTGGGCGGCGCCGAACTCGACGTCGCCGGCAAGGCGCGCTTCAAGGCGCTGCAGGAAGAGCTGGCCGACCTTTCCACGCAATTCGACGAGCACGTGCTGGATGCCACCAATGCCTGGGCGCTCTACATCACTGATGCAAGCGAACTGGCCGGCGTCCCGCAGGACGTGCTGGCGGCCGCAGAGGCGGCCGCAAAGGCCGACGGCAAGGCGGGCTGGAAGCTCACGCTGCGCATGCCCTGCTACCTGCCTGTTCTGCAATATGCGCGCAACCGCAACCTGCGCCGGCGCATGCACGAGGCCCATGCCACGCGCGCGTCCGAGCTGGGCGAGCGCGCCGAGTGGGACAACACGGTCATCATCGACCGCACCCTCGCGCTGCGCCACGAAGAGGCCCGGCTGCTCGGCTATCGCAACTACGCGGAGGTGTCGCTGGTGCCCAAGATGGCGGGCGAACCCGCCGAGGTCATCGCATTCCTGCGCGATCTCGCGCAGCGGGCGCGTCCTTTCGCGCAGCGCGATTTCGCCGAACTCGCCGCGTTCGCGCGCAGCGAACTCGAGCTTGCCGATTTCGCGCCCTGGGACCTCGCCTTTGCCACCGAGCGGTTGAAGGCCAGCCGCTACGCCTACTCCGAGCAGGAAGTGCGGCAGTATTTCCCGGAAGACCAGGTGCTGTCGGGCCTCTTTCGCGTGGTCGAGACGATCTACGGCGTGCGTATCCGCGAAACCAGCGCCGCGACATGGCACCCGTCCGTGCGCTTCTTCGAGATCGCCGATCGCAACGGCGCGCTGATCGGGCAGTTCTACTTCGATCTCTACGCGCGCGAGGGCAAGCAGGGCGGCGCGTGGATGGACGACGCGATCAACCGCCGCCATGTCGCCGGCGTGATCCAGAATCCGGTCGCGTACCTCACCTGCAACCTGTCGGCGCCCGTGGACGGCAAGCCCGCCACGTTCACGCACGACGAAGTGATCACGATCTTCCACGAGTTCGGCCACGGCCTGCATCTCCTGCTCACCCGCATCGACGTCGCCGGCATCTCGGGCATCCAGGGTGTGGAATGGGACGCGGTCGAGCTGCCGTCGCAGTTCATGGAGAACTTCTGCTGGGAATGGGACGTGCTCGCGCACATGACCCGTCACGTCGACACCGGCGCGCCGCTGCCGCGCGCGCTCTTCGACAGGATGATCGCGGCCCGCAATTTCCAGAGCGGCATGGCCACGATGCGCCAGGTGGAACTGGGTCTCTTCGACATGCTGCTGCACGACCGCCAGGGACCCGCCAGCGAGCCGCCCCAGGTCACGCTCGAGGCGGTGCGCCGCGAAGTCGCCGTGACCACGCGCGCGCCCTACGACCGCTCGATGCATTCCTTCGGCCACGTGTTTGCTGGCGGCTATGCCGCCGGGTACTACAGCTACAAGTGGGCTGAAGTGCTGTCCGCGGACGCCTTCAGCCTGTTCGAAGAGGTGGGGGTGCTCTCGCCCGCTGCCGGGGCGCGTTTCCGCGACGAGGTGCTGGCGCGGGGTGGCAGCCGGCCGGCGCTCGAGTCCTTTGTTGCGTTCCGGGGCCGCCCGCCGCAGCTCGACGCGATGCTGCGCCACCACGGCATGGCTGCAACGGCGTAGGATCGAACAACCGCGGGGCCGCCGGCCGGCATGGCGTCCCCGCTATGACTTCGGCATAATCGCAGGTCCGCTGCCATGCCTCGAGGAGGCGTCATGAAGAGATCCGCACTGCGCCCGATGCTCGTGCTCGCCGCCATCGCCGTCGCCGGCCAGGCGTGGGGCCAGGGCGCGCAGGTCTACCGCTACACCGACCCCGACGGCAAGGTCGTCTATTCCGACCGGCCACCGCCGGCCAACGCCAAGAGCGTGCAGACCAAGCGCCTCGGCGGCAATTTCATCGAGACCAGCGAGCCCAGCATCGCCGCCCAGCAGGCCT
Source organism: Betaproteobacteria bacterium (assembly GCA_031410015.1). Classification (GTDB taxonomy): domain Bacteria; phylum Pseudomonadota; class Gammaproteobacteria; order Burkholderiales; family Casimicrobiaceae; genus VBCG01. Next base: position 10,556 of record JANNYI010000519.1, read on the forward strand.
CCGAGAAATTCCCGGTCACGCTCTTTACGTTCGACTGCGGCGAGGTCTGCCAGAACGCCGAGGCGCTGCTCAACAAGCGCGGCGTGCCGTTTACGATGGTCAACGTGCAAAGCGATGAGCAGGGCATGGCGCGGATGCAAACGCTGACCAGCGACGACAAGGCGCCCACGCTCGCCGTCGGCGACCAATTGATCGTGAAGGGCTACAACGAGGCGCGCTGGCAGGCCACACTCGACCAGGCGGGCTACCCGAAGACGCCGGCAACACGGCGCGCGCCGCCGGCGACGCGGCCCGCCGAGGTGGCAGCCGCGCCACCCGGACCGGCACCCGCTGTCCAGGATGGCACGCGCGGCGTGACGCCGCCCCCCAAAGGCGGCGACTACCCGAAGCAATAGCAGTTTGTTTCCCCGCCCTTCACCCCGTTCGCGACACGGTGCGCGGACGTTGCCTGCACGCCGCCAACCATGATTCTTGCCGCCTGGAACGTCAATTCGCTCAACGTGCGGCTGCCGCGCCTGCTGGAGTGGCTCGCAGCCGTCCGTCCCGATGTCGTCTGCCTGCAGGAAACGAAGCTCGAGGATCACAGGTTTCCGGTGCTGGAACTCGCGGCGGCCGGCTACGCTGCGCACTACGCGGGCCAGAAGACCTACAACGGCGTGGCCATCCTGGTACGGCACGGGCTGGAAGCCAGCGGCGTGACCGTCGGCATCGCGGGATTCGAGGATCCGCAGCAGCGCGTGATCGCGGCCACCATCGCCGGCATCCGCGTCATCGGCGTGTACGTGCCCAACGGCCAGGCGCTCGATTCCGACAAATATCCGTACAAGCTGGCGTGGTTCAAGGCGCTCGCCGCGATGCTGCGCGACGAAGTGGCAGCCCATCCGCAGCTTGCGGTGCTCGGCGATTTCAACGTGGCGCCGGAGGATCGCGATGTCCACGATCCGGCGGCGTGGGAAGGCCAGGTGCTGGTGTCCCCACCCGAACGCGCGGCACTCCAGGTCCTGTTCGATGCCGGCCTCAAGGACAGCTTCCGGCTGTTCGAGCAGCCGCCCGCCACGTTCTCGTGGTGGGACTACCGGCAATTGGCCTTCCCCAAGAACCGCGGGCTGCGCATCGACCTGATCCTGCTCACGCCTGCGCTCGCCGCGCGCTGCACGGG
>JANNYI010000520.1:0-11017 GCA_031410015.1 Betaproteobacteria bacterium
GCGGCCCCGTGCGCAATAAACTTCAGCGCGGGCTATTGGATACCCCAGCCTCAAACATGCTGCACGGGCAAGTCCGGCTCTCGCAGACACCGGAAACTCTACCGCACCGGTCAGGGTTCAAGATACAAGCCTCGCCTACAGAACCATGCGGCCCATCCGCCGTCGAGCCTACAGCAGCGACGCGTGATAGCGCAGGTGATCCTCGATGAACGAGGCGATGAAGTAATAACTGTGGTCGTACCCTTCGTGCAGCCGCAGTTCCAGCGGCACGCCGGCGCCGCGGCAGGCCGCCTCCAGCAGGTCCGGGCGCAGCTGCGTCGCCAGGAACGGATCGGCGGCGCCCTGGTCGACCAGCAGCGCCGGCCCGCGCCACCCGTGGTCGGCGATCAGTGCGGTGGCGTCGTCGCCGCGCCACAGCGCCGGGTCGGCGCCGAGATAACCGGTGAGCGCCTTCACCCCCCACGGACAGCGCGTGGCCGAGGCGATGGGTGCAAACGCGCTGATCGAGCGAAAGCGCTCCGGATGGCGCAGGCCGAGCGTCAGTGCGCCATGCCCGCCCATCGAGTGGCCGAAGATGCCCACCCGCGCGGGATCGATCGGAAACGACGCCGCCACCAGCGCCGGCAACTCGGTGCCGACGTAGGAGCGCATCCGGTAGTGCGCGGACCATGGCGCCTGCGTCGCGTCGAGATAGAACCCGGCGCCAAGTCCGAAGTCGTAGCTGTCGCGATCGCCGGGCAACGTGACGCCGCGCGGGCTGGTGTCGGGCACGATGAGCGCCATGCCCAGTTCCGCCGCCACGCGCTGCGCCCCGGCCTTGCTGATGAAGTTTTCCTCGGTGCACGTCAGGCCGGACAGCCAGTACAGCGCCGGCACGCGCTGCGTTTGCGCCAATGGCGGCAGGAACACCGCGAAGCGCATCGCGCAGCCGGTGGCGCGCGCCGCATGCCGATAGATACCCTGCACGCCGTCGAAGACGCGGACCTCGGATATCGCTTCAAGCGTCATCGCAGGCCCCGCTCGCGCGACGCCATCAGAAAGTGACGACGGCGCGGATCGACGTGCCGGCGTGCATCAGGTCGAAGCCCTCGTTGATGCGCTTGAGCGGCAGCACGTGGGTGATGAGATCATCGATGTTGATCTTGCCGTCCATGTACCAGTCAACAATTCTCGGCACGTCGGTGCGACCGCGCGCGCCGCCGAAGGCGCTTCCCTTCCACACGCGTCCCGTCACCAGCTGGAACGGACGCGTCCTGATCTCCTGTCCGGCACCCGCCACGCCGATCACCACCGACACGCCCCAGCCGCGATGCGTGCATTCGAGCGCCTGCCGCATCACGTCGACGTTGCCGATGCATTCGAAGCTGTAGTCGGCGCCGCCGCCGGTCAGCTCGACCAGATGCGCGACGAGATCGCCGCCGACGACCTTCGGATTCACGAAATGGGTGAGGCCGAACTTGCGCGCCAGTGCCTCGCGCGCCGGATTGAGATCCACGCCGATGATCATGTTGGCGCCCACCATCCGCGCGCCCTGCACGACGTTGAGGCCGATGCCACCGAGGCCGAACACGACGACGTTGGCGCCGGGCTCCACCTTGGCCGTGTTGATCACCGCGCCGATGCCGGTGGTGACACCGCAGCCGATGTAGCAGACCTTGTCGAACGGCGCGTCCTTGCGGATTTTGGCGACCGCGATCTCCGGCAATACTGTGTAGTTGGCGAACGTGGAGCAGCCCATGTAGTGGTGCAACGGCTGGCCGTTCAACGAAAAGCGGCTGGTGCCGTCCGGCATCACACCCTTGCCCTGCGTGGCGCGAATGGCCGTGCACAGGTTGGTCTTGCGCGACAGGCACGACTTGCACTGCCGGCACTCAGGCGTATAGAGCGGGATCACATGGTCGCCCACCGCGACGCTGGTCACGCCGGCGCCGATTTCCACGACGACGCCTGCGCCTTCATGGCCGAGGATGGCCGGGAACAGCCCCTCCGGGTCCGCGCCGGAGCGCGTGAATTCATCCGTGTGGCATATGCCCGTGGCCTTGATTTCGACCAGCACTTCGCCCGCACGGGGCCCGGCGAGCTGCACGGTTTCGATCACCAGCGGCGCATTGGCCTTGTGGGCGACAGCGGCATGTACGTCCAAGGGAGCTCCTGCGGAAGATTGAGCGCGGCGACGCAGCCTCAGTTGCCGGACGGATTGGGAAAGCGGATGTGCACGCGTGCGATCGCCTCCAGCGCGGCCTCGTCCAGCACCAGCTGCGCCGCGGCGATGTTTTCCGCGAGCTGGGTGACCGACGTCGCGCCGATGATCGACGCACCGAGATACCAGCGGCTCTTCACGTACCCCAGCGCCAGCTGCGTGAGCGTGAGATCGCAGTCCTTGGCCACGTCGGCCAATTCGGCGATCGCCTCCGCCACGATGGGCTTGCGAAAGCGCGCGCCCAGGCCGTCGAACAGCGAGTATCGCGATGCGGCGGGTTTGTTGCCGCCCAGGTACTTGCCGGTGAGCATGCCGCCGGCCAGCGGACTGTAGGCCAGCAGCGACATCCGCTCGCGGTGCAGCACTTCGGCAAGATCGTTGTCCACGCTGCGCGACACGAGGCTGTAGCTGTTCTGCACCGTCACCGGGCCGGGCACGCCCAGCGCTTCGGCCGCGCGCTGGAACGCCTGCGTGCCCCACGCCGTCTCGTTGGACAGGCCATAGTAGCGAATCTTGCCCGCCTTGATCAGCGCGCCCATCGCCTCGACCTGCTCGGCAATGGCCGGGCCGCCGGTCTTTTCCTTCGCCGGATCGAACTCCGTGGCGCCGAACATCGGCACGTTGCGCTGCGGCCAGTGGATCTGGAAGAGATCGATGCAATCGATCCGGAGCCGCGCGAGGCTCGTGTCGGCGGCCTCGAGAATCACGTCGCGGGTGAGGTCGGTGCGGCCGTTGCGAATCCAGTCGCGTCGCCCCGGGCCGGCCACCTTGGACGCGATCACCAGCCCGGCGCGGCCGCGCCTGGCCAGCCATTCGCCGAGGATGGTTTCGGTGCGTCCCTGCGTCGTGCCATTGGGCGGCACCGGATACATCTCGGCGGTGTCGATGAAATTGATGCCCTGGTCCACCGCGAAGTCGAGCTGCGCGTGCGCTTCGTCGCGGGTGTTCTGCTCGCCCCAGGTCATGGTGCCGAGACAGACTTCGGAAACGTCGAGATCGGTGCGGGGCAGGACGTGGGTGCGCATGGCAGGAGCGATCGGGTGGCGAATGCGCCACAGTATGCCCGACCGCGCCGGCCAGGCGACGGCGTCGCGTAACCCAGGTCGATCCGTCAGAACAGCATGTGTTCGCGCTGCTCCAGATCCGTACGCAGCGCGTAGAGATCCTCGTCCAGCGCATCGCGCACCGACACCATGCCGAGCGGGCGGTCGAATTCGACCACCGGCAAGTGGCGGAACCGGCACTTGTGCATCACCCGCAGCGCGTGCAGGAAGGGCTCGTCCGGGTGGATGGTCTGCGGCTGTGGCGTCATCACATCGGCCAGGCGCGTGGTAGCCGGATCCCGTCCCGCCGCCAGCACGCGGAACAGCGCGTCGCGTTCGGTGAAGATCCCGGCAAGGCGCGTGCCGTCCAGCACCAGCAGCGCACCCACGTCGTGGGTCTTCATGGCCTTGGCCGCCTCGATCACGGTGCTTGAACGCAGCGCCGAAATCAGCGTCTGGCCGGCAACGATGGAACGCAACGAGCGCATGGACATGATGACCTCCGCAGCGATTGAAGATACCAACCGGTATTGGGCGCCCGCTGCGGTGGCGGCGTCAAGGCCCCGTGGCATGACGCCGCACCATGGTTCCCCGGGGCACGCCGTCATCACCGTGCAACATCCGGACGATGCCGGGCGCGTCGCCCGGCCCGGCCTACCCCAGCAGCGACCGCGCCGCCGCATCCAGCGCCGTGGCGCCGCGCAACCGCTCGCTGCCGGCCTCTGCCACCACCATGCCGCCGTTGATGCCGACATTCATGGCGACGAATGCCGCCGCAATCTCCGGGCGGAATCCGCCGCCTTCGAGAATGCCGGCCTGCTGTTCGCGCGGGACCGCGACCGGCTTGATCGCCGTCCCCAGCACCCGCGTGAAGGCGGCGGCCACATCCACGGGGGAAGCCTCGAACGACGCGAGGTCGATGACGCGCCGCCCGGTCCACGCAGGTCCGCGCAGCAGACCCGCGACTGCAGCCCCGATGTCGGCAACCGCCACCATCGGCACGGCGCGCGACAGCGGGTCGAGGAACGTGGGCAGGACGCCGTTGCCGCGCACCGCGCCGAGCCCATTGCCCCAGTTTTCGAAGAAGTAGTTGGCGCGCACCAGCGCGAGCGGCGCCGTCGCCCCGGCCAGCGCGCGCTCGACCTGATGCGCGGTACCGATGATGCCGGTGCCCGACTTCTGGTGCGCACCGACGGACGACAGGACGACGGTGCGCGGCACACCGCTGGCGGCGATGGCCGTGGCCATGGCCGCGCCCACGAGCGCGGCCTGCGCAAACGGATCGGCGAGGTCGTAGCGCGGGGGATTCAGCAGATAGGCGCCTTCGGTGCCGCGCAGCGCGGCGGTCAGCGCCGCGGCGTCGGCGATGTCGGCCAATGCCACCTGCGCCCCGCGGGCCTGCCAGGGGGCGCCGGATTCCGGTGTGCGGACGATCACCCGCACGGCCGCACCCGCGGCAAGCAAGGCATTGGCAACGGCGGCGCCGGTCTGTCCCGAAACTCCTGCGACTGCAAACATGGTGTTCTCCATTGAGCGGCGCCCCGATGGCGCACGGCATGGAGCCAAGACTAGGCATTTCTTGTCATGCTTCCAATGCATGGATATCATAATCAACATGCTTGCCACGCATTTACACGACATCGACCTCAACCTGCTGACGCTGCTGGAGGCGCTCTTTGCCACGGGCACGGTCACCGGCGCGGGCGATCGCGTGGGCCTGTCGCAGCCAGCGGCCAGCCGCGCGCTGGGCCGGCTGCGGCGGATGCTCGGCGATCCGCTGTTCGTGCGCGGTCGCGACCGCCTGACGCCCACGCCGCGCGCCGCTGCCCTCGAGGCGCCGCTGAGAGCCGTGCTGGCGTCGATCCGGGCGATGGTGGTCACGCCCGTGTTCGACCCCCTAACGGCCACCGGCAGTATCCGGCTGATGGTGCATGACACCGACGCGGCAGGCATGGTCCCGCGCCTGCTGGGCGTGCTGGCGCGCGAGGCGCCGCAGCTCGATGTGACGCTGCTGCCGCGCCGCGCCGATCCGTTGCAGGTGCTGGCCGTTGATGGCGCCGACATCGCGATCGGCGCCTTTGCCGCCGCGCCGGCAGGCTTTCGGCGCCAGCGCCTCTATGGAGACACGATGGTCTGCGTGCTGCGCCGGGGCCACCCCGCCCTGGTCCGCGATCTGACGCTGGCACGCTTCGTGGCATTGAAGCACGCGCTGATCTCGATCACCGGCGAAGGCGGTGGCGCCGTCGACACCGCGCTGGCCGCGCGCGGTCTCGCCCGCCGCATCGCGCTGCGCATTCCAAGTTTCCTGGCGGCCCCGCTGGTCATCGCCCGCAGCGACCTGATCGTGACGATGCCGCGGCGCGTGGCGCAGGAGTTCGTTACGTTCGCGCCCATCGTGCTGGTCGAGCCGCCGCTGCCCATACCGGCGTTCACCGTGAGCCAGGTGTGGCACGAGCGCCGGCACGCGGATCCACGGCACGCGTGGTTGCGGCAAACCATCTTCGCCAGTGCTGCGGAGCCGGCCGCAACGCAGTCACGCAAGCGCTGACGCGGCGCGCTCAGAAACCGAGGATGGCGCCGCGCCCGCCTCGAGCATCCTGCCAGCGGGCGATGGTCGGCGCGAGGTTCAAACCGGTCTCGCGCTTCAGCGCCAGCGCGGCGCGTGCGATGCCGACAAACGCTTCGTCCACCGGATCTCCTGACGCGCCAAGCGCGACGACATTGCCGCTCGCACAGGGTGGCAGCACCGCGCTGCGCCCGGCAAACGCCGCGTCGATGCGCTCGAGGCTGGCACGGGCGCCGTGATTGCGCGTGAGCAGGTTGGCCGCGAACATGCCGCGCGACGAGAGCCGTGCCGCGCAGTTGCAGTAGAAGGGCAGCGTATCGAGCGCGCCGGTGCGCCCGCCCGCATCGTACCCGTCGACCAGGATCAGGTCGAACACGCGATCGGAAGCCGCCACGAAGTCGGTGCCGTCCGCTACTTCGATGCGCATGCGCGCATCTTCCGGCGGCAGCTTGAACGACTGCACCGCCGCCGCGATCACCCGCGGCTCGATCTCGATGATCGTCTGCGCCGCGCGTGGCCGGTATCGGTGCAGGAACCGGGTGAGCGACGCCGCGCCGAGGCCGATCTGCAGCACGCTGCGCGGCCAGCCGGCGCCGCGCCGCAGCAGCAGCGGCGCCATCATGTCGCGCGTGTACTCGAGTTCGAGCGCATACGGTCGCGCGATGCGCATCGCGCCCTGGATCCAGCGCGAGCCGAAGTGCAGGTAGCGCACGCCCTCCTCCTCGCTGATCTCGATGGAGGTGCGCATCAGGGCGTGGTCCTGTCCTAACGCGCCGGCAGGGGCCGGTCCGCGCAGGCGAAGGTTTCGGTCCAGTAGGCGTTGTTGGGGAACATGGCGCGCAGCTTCGCCTCGACGGCCGGGCCGGCGCGCCCCGCCGCGCGCATCGCCTTCAGGCCGGCGCAGTTGGCCTCGGGTTCGCTCTCCGTCGGCACGGTGGCATGGGCACACTCGTGGAAGAACACGAAGTCGTGCAACTCCGGCGGGAGCATCCGCAGGCGCTGCTGGTTCCACGTGATCCGGTAACCGTCGCCTGTCTTTTCGGCGAGGCCGATCCGGTTGAGGCGAGTGAAGGGATCGTCGGGACCGGCGTAGACCTCCAGCACGACCGCGCCGCGCGCCACGCAGGCCATCGTGCCGCCGTCGGCGAACGTGAACGCCGCCGCCGGCCGCGGCAGCGACACCAGCACGCCGGCGACGACGAACGTCAGCCAGGAACCACGTGCAACGGACAACGAACGCAGCAAGGCGTGAACGGGCATGGCGGGCGGTGGGGTAAGATCGGACCGCCCTACGTTAGCGCGCCCCGGAGCAATTTGAAAGTGCCTCGCATCCGTTCCATCTCGACGATTGTCGGCCTCGCATCGACCCTGCTGCTCGCGGCCTGCGTGCCTTCCGGCCTGCCCGAAGTCGAACTCGCACCGCAGATGCGCTACGTCTGCCGGGATGGCGCCACGCTGCAGGTCGATCGCTCGCCGGATGGCCGGTACGCGATTGCCGCCACCCGCGGGCAGCGGGCGCGACTGCTGCGGATGGACAGCGCCGTGCAGGAAAAGTATTCCGACGGCGCCACCACGCTGTACCTCGACGGCAACCAGGCACTGTTGACCTCGGACAGCTTCGTCGTCGCTGGACCTTGCCTCGCATCCCAGCCGATGCCGGTGGTCCAGCCATGGCGGCCGCAGTGATGCAGGTGCCGCAGCGCGGGTCACGCCGGGGAACCCCACCATGCGCCTGCTGAACCTCGGTCTCGCCGTATTCCTGGGCCTTCACCTCGTGCCGGCCATTCCGGCGTGGCGCCGGGCGCTGGTGCAACGCATGGGCGAACCCCGCTACAAGCGATACTTCTCGCTGGCGTCAGGCGTCGGGTTGCTGCTGATCGTGGCTGGCTATGCGCTGGCCGAACGCGGACCCCAGCTGTTCGTGCCGGTGGCGGGTGCGCGCATGTTGGCGCCCATCGTGGTGACGATCGCCCTCATCCTGCTGGCCGCCGCCAACATGCCGACCCGCATTCGCGCAGCGCTGCGGCACCCGATGCTGCTCGGCGTGCTGCTGTGGTCGGGCGTGCATTTCCTGGCCAGCGGCAACCTGCGGGCCAGCGTGCTATTCGGCGCCTTCTTCTTGTGGGCCGTCCTCGATCTCGTCTCGGCGTTCGCGCGCGGATCCGTCCGCACCTTCGTGCCGCAGCCGAAGTACGATCTCATGAGCGTAGGCGGCGGCCTGCTGGTCGCACTGGTGTTCATGGTGCTGCACCGCGTGCTGTTTGGCGTGCCGGTCGTGCCGTTTTCGGTCTAGCCACGGCCGCAGCCGGCCGCGTTGTTGCGGCGACGAGACGCCCGCCCGCCCAAGGCACGCCAAGGTCGTCACCCGAGCCCGCCACTCCCGCGCCGACTATGCTAATGTCATAAGTATCGTCGTTGCCGGGAACACGCCATGAAGGTACGCACGCTGGTCCTCGATCGCCTCTACTACGGACTGGACCCGATGCGCCTGCGCGCCGCGACCAGTCGCGCGCTGGCGCGCGTGGTGGGCCTGCCGCCCGCGCGTGCGCGCGTCTCCGCCACCCACCTGCGGCACGACTTCGCCGTGGACACCGTGCGCGGCAAGGCACTGGTCCGCGAACTCGTCGACGGCGGCCTGCTGGAACCGCCGGACGCGCACGTGGCCGGCTATCGCCTCACCGAGGAGTTCTATTCGCTGGCCGCGGCGCGCGTGGTCGAACCACTTGCCCGAGCGCGCGCCAGGATGCTGCTGACCGAGGCATGCGCGCTGGCCGAGCGCATCAACGACGAGTCCGTCCACAACCCGCTCGAGGTGACCGCCTTCGCTGTCTATGGCGACTACATGAGCCGCGCCCACAAGCTCGAGGAATTGCAGTTGGGGGTCATGGTGCATCTGCGCACGCCGTCCCGGCGCACGCGTTTCGGACGGATGCAGAGCAAGGCGGAAGGCGCCGAGTCGATCCGGGCTTCGTTCCGCGAGTTGTCGTCGTTCATCCGGGTCCGGCTCGTGACCGACCTCGCGTCGTTACCTCGGCCGTTCAGTCTGGTGTTCCAGTCCACGCTGCCGCACCACCCCTGACCGTCGGGCCGAGCGGCCGCGCGCGCCGCATTTTGTATGATGCGGGCATGGCCCGACCCGATGCCCTGTCCGGTTGATCGTGCACCCACGCCACTTCCCGTGCGGCGCGCGCTGGATCGCGGCCTGTTGCGTGGCAACGGCCGCGCTCGTTGCCGGCGGCGTGCACGGCGCGCCGGCCGGCGTGACCGTGGCCACCTGGAACATGAACTGGCTGCTGGACGCCGACACCCACGCGCGCTGGACCGCCGCGTGCGCGAAGCACGGCTGGCCCACGCAGACCGCAACGCTTCCGCCCGCGGCGCGGGCCGAGCTTGCCGCGCTCCCGTACTGCAGTGTCCACAACGGCATGCGCTTTCCGCCGGACGCCTGCGCCGCCACTGACGCGCATTGGCCGCACGCCGCGCGCTATCCCGAGGCGCATCCATGCCGCGAGACGGCGGACCTCAAGGACTGGCCGCGCTACGAGCGCAAGCTCGCCGCCCTGCGCGCCATGTTCCTGCAGCTCGCGCAGGCGGGCGTGACGGTCGTCGCGCTGCAGGAGGTGGCGGCCGCGACCGCGGTGACCCCGCTCCTGCCACCGGGATGGAAGGTGGCCACCACGCATGAGCTGCCGGGCACGCCGCGCATCGCGCAGCACGTAGGCGTCGCGTGGGCGCCGGGCGCGCGCGTGCATGCCGTCACGCCGGTGCCGGCGCTCGCCGACGGCGGCGTGGCCGAGCGCCCATTGCGGCCGGGCCTGGCCTTCACGGTGGACGTGGCGGGCAGGCCGGTGCAGGTGCTGGTCGTGCATCTGAAGGCCGGCTGCCGGAGCCGCACGATCGATGCTCCGCTCACGGCGCGTGATGCGCGCCTGTCGCCGGAGCGGCAGGACCAGATCGCCTCCGACTGCGCGATGCTGCGCTTCCAGATTCCCGCGCTGGAAGCCTGGATCGACGCGCACGCGGCGGCCGATTTCGCCGTCATCGGCGACTTCAACCGCACGCTGCTGCGCGAGCCGATCCAGGACTCGTCCACGTACCGCTCGCGGCTCGACGGCTCGGTCCCCGCCGATCCCGTCGGCCCCTGCACGATGACGCGCGACGGCAACCGCCTGGTGGCGCAGTGTCCGGCGAAGATCGCCGCGCTGTTCCCCGAGATCAACGACGGCGAGCCGCGCGGCGCCACGCTGTGGCGCGCGCGGCTGCGCGACGACGCGGGCGGCAGCGGGCGCAAGGCCGGCTGCAGCATCGCCGGCAATCACGGCAATCTCGCGCACGAGGGCATCGACCACATCCTCATCAGCGCTTCGCTCAAGCGGCGCCTGACGGCGGACGCATTGACGATGCGCGCGGTGAACTACGTCGATGCGCAGGGCGCGCCGGTGCGGGCCGCGCCGGAACTGGCGCTGCCGTCGGACCACTGCCCCCACGTCGTGGCGTGGAGTCCCGAGCCCCGCTGAACTGTCGCCCCCCTCACCGCCCCCGCCTTTCACCCCACCCACCATCACCGCAAGGCACGCCGCGCCATGACCGACACCGCCGCCCACCGCCAGAAGATGCTCCTCGCCGCCGCATCGCAGTATCTGGCCGGCGGCGGCCTCGGTCTCTTCGTCCTGCCAGCCGATTTGAACCTCGTGGTGGCGCGCGGCGAAGGCAGTCGCGTGTGGGACATCGCGGGGCGCGAGTACATCGACTATCACCTGGGCTCCGGACCCGCGCTGCTGGGGCACGCCCATCCTGCCGTCACCGCCGCGGTGGCCGCGCAGATCGTCAAGGGCACGACCTTCTATTTCCTGAACGAACCGGAGATCCTGCTGGCGCAGCGAATGGTGGCCGCCATTCCGTGCGCGGACGTCGTGCACTACGTCGGCTCGGGCACCGAGGCCACGTTCTACGCGCTGCGCATCGCGCGCGCCCACACCGGTCGCAACAAGGTGCTGAAATTCGAAGGCGCGTGGCATGGCATGCACGACTACGGACTATGGGGCACCGTGCCGACCACGCCGTCCGACTATCCACGGTCGATGCCCGATTCGGTCGGCGTGCCGCCGCAGGCCGGCGAGACGGTGCTGGTGGCGCCGTTCAACGACGCCGCGCGGGCCGTCGCGCTGATCGAGGCGCACGCGCACGAGCTGGCCGCCGTCATCGTCG
>JANNYI010000521.1:0-2008 GCA_031410015.1 Betaproteobacteria bacterium
TTAAAAATGGGGTCAGGGTCAACTTGGTTACGCGCTCAATATTGGAGCGAGTCAACTCGATTGACCCTGACCCCATTTTTAAACCGACCCTGACCCCATTTTTAATTTGACCCTGACCCCTTTTTTCGTCGGCTATCATGCTGGTTTGGCGCAGCGCATCCCATGGCATCGAAGCTTCTCGAGCACCTCAATCCCGAACAGCTGGCGGCGGTCACGCTGCCGCATGCGTCGGCGCTGATCCTGGCGGGCGCCGGCAGCGGCAAGACGCGGGTGCTGACCACGCGCATCGCGTGGCTGCTGGCCACCGGGCAGGCGGGGCCGCTGTCGATCCTGGCGGTCACCTTCACCAACAAGGCCGCCAAGGAAATGCTGATGCGCCTGTCGGCGCTCACGCCCGTCAACACGCGCGGCATGTGGGTCGGCACGTTCCACGGCCTGTGCAACCGGATGCTCCGCGCGCACTTCCGCGAGGCGCAGCTGCCGCAACTCTTCCAGATCCTCGACACGCAGGACCAGCTGTCGCTGATCAAGCGCCTCTACCGCGCGCACAACATCGACGACACGCGCTTCCCGCACCGGCAATTCCAGTGGTTCGTCGCGGGCGCCAAGGACGAGGGCCTGCGCCCGAACATGGTGGAGGCGGGTGACGAGCACACGCGCCGCCAGGTGGAGCATTACGCGCTGTACGACGCGATGTGCCAGCGCGAAGGCGTGGTCGATTTCGCCGAGCTGTTGCTGCGCAGCTACGAGCTCTTGGCCGGCCACGAAAGCCTGCGCAACCACTACCAGCGCCGCTTCTCGCACCTGCTGGTCGACGAGTTCCAGGACACCAACACGCTGCAGTACAAGTGGCTGCGGATGCTCGCCGGTCCGCACACTGCCGTGTTCGCCGTCGGCGACGACGACCAGTCGATCTACGCGTTTCGCGGCGCCAAGGTCGCCAACATGCAGCAGTACGAGCGCGACTTCAGCACGGCCGAACAACCGGTCAAGCTGATCAAGCTGGAGCAGAACTACCGCTCGCACGGCCACATTCTCGACGCCGCCAATGCACTGATCAGGAACAACCACGCGCGCCTCGGCAAGAACCTGTGGACGAGCGAAGGCAAGGGCGAGCCGGTGCGCGCGTTTGCCGCGCCGTCGGACCACGACGAGGCCGCGTTCATCGTCGACGTGGTCAAGGGCCTCCCCGACGACGGCGTGTCGCTCGACGAAGTGGCGCTGCTCTACCGGTCGAACGCGCAATCGCGCGTGCTGGAGCATGCGCTGTTCGGCGCGGGCATTCCCTATCGCGTCTATGGCGGCCTGCGGTTCTTCGAACGCGCCGAGGTGAAGCATGCGCTGGCCTACCTGCGCCTCATTTCGGCGACGCAGGACGACGGCTCGTTCCTGCGCGTGGTCAATTTCCCGCCGCGCGGCATCGGCGCGCGCACGCTCGAGCAACTGCAGGACGCTGCGCGCAACGCGACGCAATCGCTTTGGGAGGCCGCAGCCGCGGGGACCGTGGGTGGCAAGAGCGGCGCGGCGCTTGCGCAGTTCGTGCGGCTGATCGAGAAGTTGCGGCAGGAAACGCGCGACCTGCAGTTGCCGGAAGCCGTCGAGCACGTGATCACGCATTCCGGGCTGCTGGCGCACTACCAGGCCGAGAAGGACGGGCAGGATCGCGTGGAGAACCTCGAGGAACTCGTGACCGCCGCCACCAATTTCGTGCGCGAGGTGCAGCTTGCCTCCGACGCGCCCATCCGTACGGATGCGGTACCCGGCGACGCGCTGCCGGCGGACGATGTCGCTGCCGTCGACGAGGGCGCCACCGATCCCCTCACCGCATTTCTCACCCACGCGGCGCTGGAAGCTGGCGACACGCAGGCCGAGGCCGGGCGCGCGGCGCTGCAGCTGATGACGGTGCACTCCGCCAAGGGCCTCGAGTTTCATACCGTGTTCGTCACCGGGCTCGAGGAGGGACTCTTTCCCCATGAGAACAGCCTGTCGGAAGCCGACGGGCTCGAAG
>JANNYI010000522.1:0-9471 GCA_031410015.1 Betaproteobacteria bacterium
CTACACAAAAAAGCTGCTCGCGAGCCGGCCGCAGCGCGTCGTGCAAGCTGTGGCCGCCGACGCGCCGACGTTGCTGTCGGGACAAGCCATTCGAGTCGAGTTCAATACCGCCACGGGATGGTTCAAGAAGCGCAGCCTGGTCGCCGTGCGCGACGCGACGCTCGCGCTGAAGCGCGGCGAAACGCTGGGCATCGTCGGCGAATCGGGCTCGGGCAAGACCACGCTGGGCATGGCGCTGCTGGCGTTGCAGCCGATCGCGTCAGGCGAGGTTTTGCTCGACGGCCAGCGCGTGGACAACGCCGATCGCACCACGCTGCGCGCGATGCGCCGGCGCATGCAGGTCGTGTTCCAGGACCCGTTTGCGTCGCTGTCGCCGCGAATGACCATCGAGCAGATCGTCGGCGAAGGGGTGGCGCTGCACATGCCCGAGCTCTCGAAGGACGAGCGCCGCGCCAAGATCCTGGCCATGCTGGCCGAAGTGGGGCTGTCGGAGGCCTCCGGCATCACCGACGTGCTCACGCGCTATCCGCACGAGTTTTCGGGCGGCCAGCGGCAGCGCATTGCCATCGCCCGCGCGGTCATCCTGAAGCCCGAGTTGCTGGTACTGGACGAGCCCACGTCCGCGCTGGATGTGTCGGTGCAGCAGCAGGTGTTGAAGCTCCTGGGCGACCTGCAGGTCAAGTACGGCATGAGCTACGTCTTCATCAGCCACGACCTCGCCGTGATGCGCGCCATGGCCCACCGGGTGCTGGTGATGAAGGACGGCGACATCGTCGAGCAGGGCGAAGCGCTGGCCCTGTTTGCCGCGCCGCAGCAGCCCTATACCCAAACCCTGCTCGCCGCTGCCCATTTGGCGTAGGATTTGCTACAAATTGGTGGCAAGGGCCTTACGGCCCGCCCGCATCCCATGATCGGCATCCTCATCATCGCGCACGACACGCTGCCGGAAAGCCTGGTGAAGGCGGTCACGCACGTGCTTGGCACGCGGCCGCCGCAATTCGAGACGCTGTCGGTCTCGGCCAGCGACGACCCGTTCAACCTGTTGCCTGCGGCGCGCGAGTGCGTGCGCTCACTCGACACCGGCGAGGGCGTGCTGATCTTCTCCGACATCTACGGCGCCACGCCGTGCAACCTCGCGGGCAAGCTGCTGGTGCCGGGCCGCGTGGAAGTGATCGCAGGCGTCAACCTGCCGATGCTGGTGCGGGCGTTCACTTACCGCGCCAAGGGCATGGACACGTTGATCAAGAAGGCCATCTCCGGGGGCTGTGACGGCGTGTTGCGCATCGAGATCGATCCGGTCTATGCAGCAGCGCGAGGTTGAGATCATCAACAAGCTGGGCCTGCATGCGCGGGCCTCGGCCAAGTTGACGCAACTCGCCGCGAAGTACCAGAGCGACGTGCATATGTCGCGCAACAATCGCAAGGTCAACGCCAAGAGCATCATGGGCGTGATGATGCTGGCCGCCGGCAAGGGGGCCAAGGTGGTCATCGAGATCGACGGCCCCGACGAGGGCGATGCAATGGATGCGATCGTCGCGCTGATCGGCGATTATTTCGGCGAAGGGCAATAAAAAAGGGGTCAGGGTCAAATTAAAAAAGGGGTCAGGGTCAAATTGGTCGCGCGGAAGCATCCCGCTATGCGTATGTCGTTCGCGACCAATTTGACCCTGACCCCTTTTTTAATTTGACCCTGACCCCTTTTTTACATTCCGCACCGTCGCGCGGCAATAATCGCACTGCACCATTGCCTTTCGATCGCACAATCGCAACATCTGCTGGGCATCCTCGACGAGGACGCGCGCGCTTCCGGTAACATCCTGTGACACAAGGGGATTGGAACGCGTGCGGAACCATTGGCCAAAACTGGCGACCAACAGGAAGTCCCGGATTCAATCGAGTCACGGATTCCTCGACCATTCTTCCGCGGCGGTGCCCCATGCAGACCCACAGTGTTTCCATCATCAATCGTCTCGGCCTGCATGCGCGTGCGTGCGCCCGCATCGTGCAGATCGCGTCCCGCTTCCGCTCCAATGTCTCGCTGGTGGTCAAGGGCAAGCGCGCCAGCGCGCGCAACATCATGGCCGTGATGCTGCTCACCGCGTCGGTGGGCACCACGGTGCGCATCGAGGTGGATGGCCCCGACGAAGTGGAGGCGATGCGCGAGGTCGCGGCGCTGTTCCACGACGGCTTCGGCGAACGGTCGTAATGTCGTTGCGCCGGGAGCACGCGCGATGATGGTCAGTTTCGCGCTGCACGGTGTGGGCGTCTCCGGCGGCATCGCCATCGGCCGCGCGCAGCTCGTCTCGCACGCCACGCTCGAGGTCTCGCACTACACGATCCCGGCCATGAAGGTCGAGGCCGAGATCGCGCGCTTCGCCACTGCGGTCAAGGAAGTGCAGAAGGAGCTGGAAGGCCTGCATCAGGCCATGACCAGCGGCGATGTGCCGGGCGAGTTCGGCGCGTTCCTCGATGTGCACTGGATGATCCTCAACGACCCTACGCTGTCGGAGGTGCCGAAGCGGATCATCATGGAGCAACGCTGTAACGCCGAGTGGGCGCTTACTCAGCAGCTCACCGTGCTGGTCGAGCAGTTCGAGCAGATCGAGGACGCGTACCTGCGCGAGCGCAAGTCCGACATCGTGCAGGTGGGCGAGCGCGTACTGAAGCGCCTGCTGGGCAAGCCGGGCACGCTGCCCGCGGCGGTGGCCGAAGAGCAGACCATTCTGGTCGCGCACGACCTCTCGCCCGCGGATGTCATCCAGTTCAAGAATCACCATTACGGCGCGTTCCTTACCGACGTCGGCGGCGCCACGTCGCATACGGCCATCGTCGCGCGCAGCCTCAACGTGCCCGCGGTGGTGGCCACGCACAACGCCCGGCAGCTGATCCGCGACAGCGAGATGCTGATCGTCGACGGCCACGCCGGTGTCGTGGTGGTCAATCCCGACCGCGCGGTGCTCGCTGAATACCGCCTGAAGCAAAGCCAGCTCGACCTCGAGCGGCAAAAATTGAAGCGCCTGCGGGGCAAGCCTGCGGAATCCATCGACGGCCACCATATCGAGCTGCACGCCAACATCGAGCTGCCGGAAGACCTTGCGCAGACCCTCGAGAACGGTGCCACCGGCGTGGGCCTCTTCCGCTCGGAATTCCTGTTTCTCAATCGCGACGGCCTGCCCACCGAGGACGAGCAGTTCGAAGCCTATCGTGCGGTGGCGCAGGGGATGAAGGGCTTGCCCGTCACCATCCGCACGTTCGACCTGGGTGCCGACAAGCACAAGGAGGGCCTCGGCGGGCTTGCCCGCGTCGCGCCCAATCCCGCGCTCGGGTTGCGCGCCGTCCGCTTCTGCCTCGCCGAGCCGCGCCTCTTCATCACCCAGCTGCGCGCCATCCTGCGCGCTTCCCATTACGGCAACATCCGCATCCTGGTGCCGATGCTGGCCTCGTCCTCGGAGATCGACCAGACGCTCGCTGTGATCGAGCTCGCCAAGGAGAGCCTGCGCGAGCAGGGGGTGCCGTTCAACAACGAGATCGAAGTGGGCGGGATGATCGAAATTCCGGCGGCGGTGATCGCCATGGATGCGTTCACGTCCCGGCTCGACTTCCTGTCCATCGGCACCAACGACCTGATCCAGTACACGCTGGCGGTGGACCGCGCCGACGAGGCGGTCGCGCACCTGTACGACCCGCTGCATCCGGCCGTGATCCGGTTGCTGGCGATGGCGATCGCCACCGCCAACAAGGCCAACGTGCCCATCGCGGTGTGCGGCGAGATGGCCGGCGAGGTCCAGCTGACCCGGATGCTGCTGGGTCTGGGCCTGCGCAATTTTTCGATGCACCCCGCCCACCTTCTCACTGTGAAACAGCGAGTGCTCACTTCGGAGATCGCCTCGGTCAAGACGCTGGTCGACCGTATCCGCAAGGCCGACAGCCCCGACAAGATCGCGATGCTGGTCGAGAAGCTCAACGCGTTGTGAGGTGCGCCACCGGTCGACCCGTAGGCGAGGCTTCAGCCTCGCGCGATCGACCGACCCGCGCACAGGCGAGGCTGAAGCCTCGCCTACGGGAAGCGAGCCGAATCCTGCGCGCTTCATCGCGAGGCGTGTCCCCTGTTTCCATGTTGCAACGCAGTCGGGCATAATGCCAATGTCATGAAAACCAACCTCGCTTCCGCCCTCGCATTGGCCGCCGCATTGGCCCTTGGCGCCACCGGCGCCCACGCCGTCGATGCCGGCGCGCCGGCCCCCAACTTCACGCTGCCCAATGCCAAGGGCGAAGCCGTGACGCTCGACAGGCTGCGCGGCAAGGTCGTCTACGTCGACTTCTGGGCCTCGTGGTGCGGACCCTGCCGCCGCTCGTTTCCCTGGATGAACGAGATGCAGCAGAAATACGGCGCCAAGGGCTTCACCGTTGTCGCCATCAATGTCGACAAGAAGCGCGCCGATGCCGACAAGTTCCTGGCGCTGCTGCCGGCCAATTTTCCGGTTGTGTACGATGAGGCCGGGACCACGCCCGCTGCATTTGCGGTGCAGGGCATGCCGAGTTCGTACCTGATCGATGCGCGCGGCAACGTGAGCTTCGTCGAGCGCGGATTCACGGACGAATCACGCGGCCCGCTCGAGGAGCGCGTGAAGGCGCTGCTGGCCGCGGCCGCGAAGTGAAGGAACTGCATTGATGCGCAAGCTGATCGCACTTGGCATTGCACTGGCGCTCTCGGGTTGCGCCAGCTTCGACCCGCCCAAGCCGTGGGAACGCGGCGAACTGGCCAAGCCGTCGATGCAATTCGACTACGATCGCCTCGACGCGCGCACGCAGATTCATATCTACACCAGCAAGGAAGCGGCCTCCGGCGGCTATGGCGTGGGCGGAGGTGGCTGTGGCTGCAACTGACCGCACCGCGCGCGGCGTCTCGCCGCTGCTGGCCGCCGCACTGGCGTTGCCCGGCATGTTTCCCGCCGCCGCGCACGCGCAGGCGGCACCCGACCAGGGCAGATTCGAACTGCAGTATCTCAACTACCGCGACTGGCAGCCCGGCAAGAACCGGATGTCGGTCGAGGCGCCGAGCATGTACGCGCTGATCCCGCTGTCTGACACGTGGGTGGCGGAAGGCGCGCTGGTGTACGACGCCATGTCCGGAGCGTCCCCGAAGTTCTTCAACACGCTGTCCGCGGCCACCATCGCCGACTATCGCACCGCGGGCAATCTCAAGGTCACCAAGTATTTCGGCAATTACGCGGTCAGCGTGGACGGTGCGGTGTCCTCCGAGCAGGACTTCCTGTCCCGCGCCGGTGGCGCCCAGGTCCAACTGTTCAGCGACGACCGCAACCGCACGTGGACGCTGGGCATCGCCGGCACCAACGACCGGATCAATTCCGACAACGGCATCGCCAACAACGAGTCCCGCAACACGATCGACTTCCTCGTGGGCGTCACGCAGGCGCTCAACAAGAACGCGATCGTGCAGTCGAACATCACCTATTCGACGGGACACGGCTACTACAACGACCCGTACAAGTCGCTGGACACGCGCCCGTCCACGCGCCAGATTGCCGCATGGCTCACCCGCTACAACCAGTACCTGCCCGGGCCGGACGCCACGTTGAAGCTCGGCTATCGACTGCTGCACGATTCGTTCGGCAGCATCTCCAACATGTTCGAGGTGTCGTGGGTGCAGGCGCTGCCGTGGGGCGTGACGCTGACGCCGTTGTATCGCTACTACACGCAGAGCGCCGCCAATTTCTACAAGAATCCGCCGTGGCCCAAGGGCTATGTCGACGGCGAGTACTACAGCGCCGACACGCGCCTGGCCGCGTTCGGCGCCATGACCGGCGGCATCACGGTGGCCAAGTCGTTCACTGATGGCTGGAGCGTCGCGCTTCGCGCCGACTACTATCGGCAGGATTCCGGCTGGCGCCTGGGCGGCAGCGGCAGCCCCGGCATCCAGACCTTCTCCGCGCGGTGGCTGCAGGTTGACCTGAGCAAGACGTTCTAGCGTCTTGTCGTAAAGGCGCGTTTCCCAAACGCACCTGTAGGCGAGGCTTCAGCCTCGCAGGTTCATCGCGTGCCTTGCCCGCGAGGCTGAAGCCTCGCCTACGGATGCGCGGAAAAAAAGGGGTCAGGGTCGATTTAAAAAAGGGGTCAGGGTCGATTTAATCGATCGTCGCGGACAGGCCACGCGATTTAATCGACCCTGACCCCTTTTTCCCGGCGACCGGTGCTGCGCCATAATCTCCGCATGGTCGCCCCCCTCTTCCGCGCCTCGTTTCAGGCGATGGCGTCGGTGCACGAAATCCAGGTTGCCGGCGCGGACGCGCAGTCCGCGCAGTGCGCGGCCGACGCGGCGATCGCCGATGTGCTGCGCATCGAGCACAAGTACTCGCGCTATCGCGACGACAGTGTCACGTCGAACATCAATCGCGAGGCAGGCGGCAGCGCGGTGCCCATCGACGCGGAGACCGTTGCGCTGCTCCGCTATGCCGACACCTGCCACCGCCTGAGCCGGGGCCGCTTCGACATCACGTCGGGGGTGCTGCGGCAGGCGTGGAATTTCCGGGCGGAGACGCCGCGACTGCCGGACCCGCGCGAACTCGAGCGCGTGAGGGCCCTGATCGACTGGCCCGCCGTCGCGTGGGACGGGCACACGATCCGCCTGCCGCGCGTCGGCATGGAGATCGACTTCGGCGGTATCGGCAAGGAGTACGCCGCGGATCGCGCCTGCACAATCCTGCAGGAGCACGGCATACGCCATGGCCTCGTCAATCTTGGCGGCGATGTACGCGCGCTGGGCGCGCAGGAGGATGGCGCGCCGTGGCGCGTGGGCATCCGGCATCCGCGGCAGGAGCACGCCGCGATCGCGGGCATCGAGCTGGCCGACGGCGCGCTGGCCACCAGCGGCGACTACGAGCGCTATTTCGAGATCGACGGCCGGCGTTACTGCCACATCCTCGATGCCACAACCGGCGTGCCGGTCACATACTGGCAGTCGGTGAGCGTCGTCGCGCCGCTGTGCGTGGTGGCAGGCAGCTGCGCCACCATTGCGATGTTGCTGCAGGCCGACGCGGCTGCATTTCTCGACGCGCAGGGCGTGCAGTGGCTGGGTGTGCGCGCCGACGGCACAGTGGAGAGACCGTAGGCGAGGCTTCAGCCTCGCGGGCATTCGCGGCGATCCGTGGCGTCCCCGCCGACAGACCGGCGATCAGGCCTTGGGCTTCTCCTCCAGCCGCGCCTCGAGCCGTTCGACGTTGCTGGCCAGCCGCTCGGCCACCAGCTTGACGAGGTAGAAGCCGAACTCCGGATTCTGGAAGTAGAGTTGCATCAGCGTTTCCTCGCCCACGCTCAGCACCGTGCAGTCCTCGATGCAGCGCGCGGTGAGCAGGCGCTGGTGCGCTGGCGTGAAGAACGCGATCTCGCCGAAGATGTGGCCCGGCTCCAGCACGGTGCCGATCTCGACGAACTCGATTCGTCCCGACGCCAGGAAATAGATCAGCGTGGCCGCGTCGCCTTTGCGAAACAGGATGTCGCCCTTCGCGAAGCGCTTGGTCTTCATGTAAGGCCGCAGCCAGACTTCGGACGGATTGCCCACGGACGCCGCCGAGCGCACCTGCCGCGTCAGCCGGATCATCTGGATGGCGCGAAACAGGTTGATCGGCAGCAGCGCGGCGTGCAGCAGCAGCACCGGCCACGAGCGGGTCAGGACACCGAAGAGAATGAAGCCCAGGTTGCTGGCGATGGCCACCACCCGCAACGGTATGATGGTCTTCATGAAGAAGCTGACGCAGACCAGCAGCCCGGCGACGCCTGCCGCCACGTAGGCCACGATCTGAGTGGTGTCCAGTTCCAGCATTCCCGTCGGTCCCCGTCGTGCGGCGCGGCCGGTCGATACCGCCCCGGTCAGCCGCCATACTACGCAAGGCGATGCGGTTCTTGTAGTCCGCGTCGCGCGCAGCCGCTATTGGTCCCAGGCGGCGATCACCGCGTCGAGGCCT
The DNA here is from genome assembly GCA_031410015.1 of Betaproteobacteria bacterium. GTDB lineage: Bacteria > Pseudomonadota > Gammaproteobacteria > Burkholderiales > Casimicrobiaceae > VBCG01. Next base: position 7,983 of record JANNYI010000522.1, read on the forward strand.
TTCCGGTAGTCGGGAAACTTCGGTGTCCACCCCGGCACGCGTGGCCGCGGCGCGCGCGGCGGCATCGCCAACGCGGTCTGCTGCATGTGTTCCTCGCGGATGATGGCCCGGGCCAGCGGCCTGGAGAAGAGCGGCAGGTGCAGCGGCCTGGCCCGACCCACCCGATGCGCGAACGCATCCATGAACTGCGTGAACGACACGGGGTGACCATCGGTGGCATAGAAGACCTTGCCATCATTGCGCGCGCGCGCCGCGCTCAGCAGCGCTGCGACGGCATCGGACTCGTGCAGGTGGTACTGCAATGCCCTCGGCTTCCCCGACCAGTACGGCCGGCCCAGCCGAAACGCCGTGCGATAGGCGGCAAGGTCCGCGCTGTCCGGTCCGTACCGATACCCGAGGCGCACGACGCACGCGGGCACCGGGCCGGCCAGCGCCAGCGCTTCGCACTCGAGGATGGCCTCCACGGCCGCGCGCAGCGGATCCTGCAGTTTCGCGCCGCGCTCGACGGCATCCACGAAGGCAAAGCTCGCATGGACGAGCATCCCCGCGCCTTCCGCATCGGCCGTCCGCAGCGCGCGGCGGGTGCCCGCCAGCGCCTTGGTTGCGAAGCCATCCCACGCATGACCATCGTGCAGCAGCGTGTTGGCCTGTTGTCCCGCAACGTTGATGTGGATAAGCGTGGCGGCGTTCGGCGTGTCGTGCCGCGCCAGGAGGCGGCCCAGTTCCGAACGCGCCCCGGTGATCGTGATCTTCATGCGCCCAATTCAACCACACCCACCAGTTAAATAGGGTCAGGCTCCACTTTCTCGCGTGGCGTTGCCGCGAGAAAGTGGAGTCTGACCCTACTTAATTTTGCCGGAAAATGGAACGGGGCCGGCAGGCCCCGTTCCATCGCTACCCATCGACCGCCGTTGCTGCGGTACTACGGCACACTATTCCATTGCCGCATCGGCACTCCGGCGCGAAGGGCGCCGCATGCGATGTGGCCCGTCACGGCGGCGAACACATGATCACGCCGACGGTGCCCGCACCCTCGGGGATCCAGCCTTCGGACAGCATCTTGGTGCGCACGTTGAGGTCGGTGGTGTACCGATGGTTGGGCGCGCCGCTCTGGCCGTTGTTGTACATCCGGTAGACCGGCGCCGTGCTGGCCGGGCACACGCCCGCCACGCTGGCCTGCTTGGTGTAGAACACCTCGCCCTCGTACTGCCACACGCTGTTGGTCTTGACCACCGCGCACTCGGGCGCGAAGGGGGTGTAGAAGTGCGAACTCTTCGGCGCGAAGGCCGTGGTGAAGAAGCGGCACACCGGCACCATTTCGGCATCGGCTGGTGTCGTCCACGCCTTGAACTGCTTGCCGGTGCGCGCCCAGCCCTTGAACGTGCCGTCGTCCAGCTTGGTAATCTCGGCGGTCAGGTACGTGATGAAGTAGTGCCCGAACTCGGCGTGGTAGTACTCGATCACATCCACCGTCGTCGGTGGCGGGGGC
>JANNYI010000523.1:0-1728 GCA_031410015.1 Betaproteobacteria bacterium
GGCGGCTGGTTGGGAACCACCGGCTGCGCGGGCGTCGGGCGCGACGGGGAAGAATCGCAGCCCGCAAGAAGGATGCCGCCCAGAGCGAGCGTAAGCAGGAGATACGAAATGCGGCGCATGGGGGCCTGACCGGTCGGCGGAAGGTGGAGTTCTAGTGTGCCGCGACGGGCACGATGCGCGTGGACAGCCGGCGCGTAATCCGATCCTGCACCTGCCCGGCCAGCTGGCCGCACGCGGCGTCGATGTCCTCGCCGCGCGTCTTGCGGATGGTGGCCACGCGACCCGCATCCTGCAGGATTTGCGCGAAGGCGACGATGCGTTCCCGCGGGCTGGTCGAGAATTCGCTGCCCGGAAACGGGTTGAACGGGATCAGGTTGAACTTGCAGCGCAGGTCGCGGGTGAGCGCCACCAGCTCGTGCGCATGGTGCGGCTGGTCGTTGACGCCGTCGAGCATCACATATTCGAGCGTGATGAAGTCGCGCGGCGCCACGGCCAGGTAGCGCTCGCAGGCCGCCAGCAGCTCGCGCAGCGGATGCCTGCGATTGATCGGCACCAGGCGGTCGCGCAGTTCGTCGTTGGGCGCATGCAGCGAAACGGCAAGCGCCACCGGGCAGGCCTGCGCCAGCTTGTCGATCAGCGGCACCAGGCCGGAGGTGGACAGCGTGACGCGGCGGCGCGACAGGCCGTAAGCGTTGTCGTCCAGCATCAGTTGCAGCGCGGGTACCACCTGGTCGAAATTGGCCAGCGGCTCGCCCATGCCCATCATCACCACGTTGGTGATCGGGGGGCGACCGTGCTCGATCCATGGTGCGCTGAATGAGCCCCCACGCTCGCGGCCATCCTGGCCGCTTCGCTGCCCCCCGTGGGGGTGCAGTTCGCCCTCGGGGCGGCCCGTCGGGCTCACGCCATCGGCAAGGAGTGTGCGATTGGCGTGCCACAGCTGGCCGATGATCTCGGCGGTGGAGAGATTGCGATTGAAGCCCTGCTTGCCCGTCGAGCAGAATGCGCAGTCGAGCGCGCAGCCCGCCTGCGACGAAATGCACAGCGTGCCGCGGTCGTCTTCCGGAATAAAGACCGATTCGACGGCGTTGCCGTTGCCGGCATCGAGCAGCCACTTGCGCGTGCCGTCCGCCGCCGTGGTATCGCGGACGACCTGCGGCCCCTTGATCCACGCCTCCGCCGCCACGCGGTCGCGCAGCGGCTTGGCGAGATCGGTCATCACCGCAACGTCGTCGGCGAAGCGCTGGTGCACCCACTGCGAGACCTGGCGCGCGCGGAAGGGCTTTTCGCCACGTTCGGCAAAAAAGCGGGTGAGGTCAGCGGGCGACAGGTCGAGCAGGTTGATCATTGCTTAGCGAGAATATACCGCCAGTGCCGGGAAGAAATAGGCAATCTCCGCCCGCGCGGTTTCCGGCGCGTCGGAGCCGTGCACGGCGTTGGCATCGATCGACTGCGCGAAGTCGGCGCGGATGGTGCCGGCGGCTGCTTTCTTGGGGTCGGTGGCGCCCATCAGGTCGCGGTTGGTGGCGATTGCATTCTCGCCTTCCAGAACCTGGATGACGACCGGTCCGGAAATCATGAACTCGACCAGGTCCTTGAAAAAGGGACGTTCGCGCTGCACTGCGTAGAAGCCTTCGGCTTCGGCGCGCGACAGCCAGGCCATCCGTACTGCGGCAACCTTGAGCCCGGCTTTTTCGAAGCGGGCAATGATCTGGCCGATGACGTTCT
>JANNYI010000524.1:0-1230 GCA_031410015.1 Betaproteobacteria bacterium
GACGCACGCTCGAAACCATGCTTGGCGGGCGGCAGGTCACGCGCTTCAAGCGCGACGGCGAGCAATACGATGTGATCGTCCAGGTGTCGCCGCTCGACCGCGCCACCCCGGCGGACATCAGCGAGATCTACGTGCGCGCGCGCGACGGCGGCATGGTGCAGCTTGCCAATCTTGTCGACGTGCACGAAGGCGTGGCGCCGCAGTCGCTCAATCACTTCAACCGGCTGCGCGCAGTGAAGGTCACGGGCACGCTGGCGTCCGGATACTCGATCGACGAGGCGTTGAAGGCGCTGGATGATGTCGCGAAGCGCACGCTGCCGCCGACGGCGCAAACGGGCCTTGACGGACAGTCGCGCGAGTTCCGCGCTTCGGGCCAGGAAATCTATTTCACCTTCGTGCTGGCGTTGTTCTTCATCTATCTGGTGCTGTCCGCGCAGTTCGAGAGCTTCGTGCACCCGTTCGTGATCATGCTTTCGGTGCCGCTGTCGATGACCGGCGCGCTGTTCGCGCTGTGGATGACGGGCGGCACGCTCAACATCTACAGTCAGGTGGGACTCATCACGCTGGTCGGCCTCATCACCAAGCACGGCATCCTGATCGTCGAGTTCGCCAACCAGCTGCGCGCCAAGGGCGAGGCGCTGATCCCGGCCATCGTCGATTCGGCCACGCTGCGATTGCGTCCCATCCTGATGACCACGGGCGCCATGGTTCTCGGCGCGCTGCCGCTCGCGTTGGCCAGCGGCGCCGGCGCCGAGTCCCGTACCCAGATCGGCTGGGTCATCGTGGGCGGGATGTCGTTCGGTACGTTGCTGACCCTGTTTGTCGTCCCGGTGGCCTATTCGCTGGTGGCCCGCAAGGCGCACATCGAGGCGCACGGGATCGACGTTGCGGCGCCGCTGCCCGGCGCGGGTGGCCATGGCGCGCCGATCCCGGCGCCGGGGCATGCCGACTGACCGCCGGCGGATTTCCCCGCAGGCGAGGCTTCAGCCTCGCGCATCGCGACCATGGCCGGTACGTAACATTTCCGCATGTGCCGCGAGGCTGGAGCCTCGCCTACGGGGTGAGGTCTCGCCATCGCTGTCACAATTGACATAGAATCGTCACCCGTCCAAGGCAAACTGTTCGATTTGCCGGCATCCATCGAGGAGAATTCTTTCATGTCGCACGCTCTGCCCCGTTTTGCCCGCCTGTCGCTTGCCGTCGCGCTGTTCGGCGTCGCCACGGCAGCTG
>JANNYI010000525.1:0-4278 GCA_031410015.1 Betaproteobacteria bacterium
CGACCGCGGCGAAACGCCGGTCGGGTCCGCGGCCCAACGGGCGACTTTCCCAGGTGAAACGGCCCGGGCCCTGCCCTTCGACGCCACGCGAGTAGCCTTCGGAGGTTACGTCCGAGGTGTCCCACTCGTCGTCGCCATAGCTGAGGTAGTCGACGCCGCACACGTCGATCAGCACTTCGAAACGAAAGTCGGCGTCGTCGCGCAGGATCGTCGCGACCTCGCGCCAGGCGGCAGCGGGAACTTCCAGCGTGGTTTCGCCGACGGCATCGACGATGGCAAGCGCCTTGTCGCCAAAGCGGGCCTTGAGGCGCTCGGAAAGGGTCTGGTTCGGATCGGGCATGGCGTCTGGCTGTGCCTGGGTCGGGTTAGCGGGCGATGGTATTGGTGCGGCGGATCTTCTTCATCAACTGCAAGATCCCGTAAACCAGCGCCTCGGCGGTGGGCGGACAGCCGGGCACGTAGATGTCCACCGGCACCACGCGGTCGCAGCCGCGCACGACCGAGTACGAATAGTGGTAGTAGCCACCGCCGTTGGCGCACGAACCCATCGAAATCACCCAGCGCGGCTCGGCCATCTGGTCGTAGACCTTGCGCAGCGCCGGCGCCATCTTGTTGCACAGCGTGCCGGCGACGATCATCACGTCGGACTGGCGGGGGCTGGGCCGGAACACGACGCCGAAGCGATCGAGGTCGTAGCGCGCGGCGCCGGCGTGCATCATCTCGACGGCGCAACAGGCGAGTCCGAACGTCATCGGCCACATCGAGCCGTTGCGCGCCCAGTTGATGACGCTGTCGAGTGTCGTGGTGACGAAGCCCTGCTCCAGTACACCGTCAATGGCCATGGGTTACCTCGTCGTTGCTCATTCGCGGCCTCCATGCACCATTGCATTGTGCGCAATGGTGGCGTGTCGGCCGCAGGTCAATCGCCCGGCGCCGCGCCCTTCGGGCCTCGGCTCGGCCTTTGGCCTCGCCCGCCGCGCTCATTCCCATTCGAGGGCACCCTTTTTCCACTCATACGCGAAACCCACAACAAGAATGAGCAGGAACACCATCATCGCGACAAAGCCCTCGAAGCCGATCTCGGGCAGCACGACTGCCCACGGCACGAGGAACGCGATCTCGAGATCGAACAGGATGAACAGGATGGCCACGAGGTAGTAGCGGACGTCGAACTTCATCCGCGCGTCTTCGAAGGCCTCGAAGCCGCATTCGTAAGGCGACAGCTTTTGCGCGTCGGGCCGGTTGGGCGCCAGCAGCGAGCCGAGCGAAAGGAGCAGGAGGCCGAGCCCGAGGCCGACGATGATGAAGAGAAGAATCGGGAAATACTGTTCCAGCATCGCGAATTGCCCTGGCGTGAAGAACGCCGCCTTGCCCGGTTGAACGACGAGCGCCGCGCGGTGTAGCCGGTCCGCGCTGCGCGTGTTGAAACGAACGGCCCGCGTCATTCATGCGAACCGTCTTGCTGATGGTGCCGGCGGGGAGACTCGAACTCCCACGGCTTTCGCCACTGCCCCCTCAAGACAGCGTGTCTACCAATTTCACCACGTCGGCATTGCAGAAATCGTACTGCGAATTGCTTGCGACGCCCCAACCGGGCGCCCCACCCAGCGAAGACCTATTTCGGGACGTCCCCGGCCTTGGACGGCACGCTTTGCGGCGCGCCATCGGCGGCAGGCGTCGCGGGCGCGCCCGGCAGCACCGCCGGCTTCGGAATGTCCACCGCCTTGGTGGCCGGCGCATTGCCCATCACGCCCTGCTGCATCACATCCTTCGGCGCCGACCTGGTGGAGCCGAGATAGGTGAGCCCGAGGCTCGTCAAGAAGAAAACCGCCGCCAGCACCGCGGTGCTGCGCGACAGGAAGTTGGCCGAGCCGGACGCACCGAAGAGGCTGCCGGACGAGCCGCTGCCGAAGGCCGCGCCCATGTCGGCGCCCTTGCCATGCTGCAGCAACACCAGTCCGCACAGCGTTACCGCCACGCCGATATGCACCAACAACAACAATGATTCGAAGATTGCCATGTCCCTGCGCTCCGCCCTTGCCCGCCGCCCAACGATTCAGGCACCGGCAATGGCTAAAAATTCATTCGCGTCCAGCGACGCGCCGCCTACCAGTCCGCCGTCAATGTCCGGCATCGCAAACAGCGCGCCCGCATTGCCCGACTTCACACTCCCGCCGTACAACAGCGTCACATCCGGTGCGCCGGCCCGCTGCAGGCGTTCCCGCAGGAACGCGTGCACTGCCTGCGCCTCTCCCGGCGTTGCCGTGCGCCCCGTGCCGATGGCCCAAACCGGTTCATAGGCCACCACCACCAGCGCCAGCCGTTGCTGCAAAACCGCCGCCACCGCGTCGAACTGCCGCCCCACTACCGTCTGCGTGGCCCCGGCATCGCGTTCGGCCAGGGTTTCGCCCACGCAAACCACCGGTGTCAGCCCGGCTGCCAATGCGGCCACGGCCTTCGCCGCCACCTGGGCGTCCGTTTCGGCATGCCACTGCCGCCGCTCGGAATGCCCCACCAGCACCATGCTGGCCCCAAACTCGGCGATCATCCCGCCTGCCACGTCGCCGGTGAAGGCGCCCGCAGCATGTTCGCTCAGGTCCTGTGCCCCCCACTTCCAGGCCGTGCCCGCCAGTACATCGCGCGCCTGTCCCAGATAGGGGAACGGAACGCAAACCGCAACGTTCCGGCCCGAATTACCCTGCCAGCCGGCCGCCAGCGCCGTCAACAATGCGGCATTGGACACCAGCCCGCCGTTCATTTTCCAGTTGCCGACGACGAGCTTGCTGCGCATCTCAGTTTGACCGCTTGTGGCTGTTTCGATTCGTGGCCCGGGCCGCGCGAGGCATCCTCGAGCCCCCAATCAGGCAGGCAAAGGCTCCCTCGGCGAAAAGACCCGCCAAAACCCCGAGATTTTACCGCGCCGCAGCACAGGGGGTCAAACCGCACCCGGCCAGGCCCGGGCGCGGCGGCCGGATCACACTCCGGCCAGGGCCCGCGCGCGCTTGATGAACGGAGGCAGGAACCACGCCGCGAGCGTAAGGACGCCCAGCGTGGCCGCCAGCGGCCGGGTGAAGAACGCCAGCAGGTTGCCGTCGGACTTGATCATCGACGTGATGAAGTTCTCTTCCAGCATGCTGCCCAGCACCACCCCCAGGATGGCCGGGGCGATGGGGAAGCCGTTTTCCTCCAGCACGTACGCCACCACGCCGGCCACCAGCATCACGCCGATATCGAATGGCGTGTTGTTGATGGCAAACGCGCCGACGATGCAAAACAGCAGGATCACCGGCATCAGCATGTTACGGGGGACCTTCAGGATCTTCTTGGCCACCTTGATGCAGAGGAAACCCAGCGGAATCATGATGATGTTGGCCACGATGAACAGGATGTAGACGGCGTAGATGTTCTGCGGGTTCTGGGTAAACAACGTCGGCCCGGGATTGAGGCCCTTCATGTACAGCACGCCGATCACGATGGCCGTGATCGAGTCGCCCGGGATGCCGAACACGAGCGCCGGAATCCACGCGCCGGCCAGCGCGCTGTTGTTGGCCGCGCCCGCCTCGACGATACCCTCGACGTGCCCCGTGCCGAACTTCTCCGGCTCCTTCGACAGCTTCTTGCTCATCGCGTACGACATCCACGCCGCGATGTCCGCGCCGGCGCCGGGCAGCGCGCCCACCAGCGTGCCCAGGACGCTCCCGCGCAGGATCTGCATCGGGTACTTGACCGTCAACGCCCACATGCCCTTGAACACGTTGTGGATCGGCTGGTCGACGATCTTGAGCGGCGGATTGGTATCGACCGCATAGCGAATGATCTCGGATATGGCAAACATGCCGATCATCAGCGGGATCATGCCGATGCCACCCATCAATTCGGTGTTGCCGAAGGTGAACCGCGGAAAACCCGCAGGGTTGCCCAGTCCCACGCATGCGATCAGCAAACCGATCAGCAGCGACACCACGCCCTTCAACGGCTGCTCCGCGGTGATGACGATGGCGCAGGTCAGGCCCAGCAGCACCAGCCAGAAGTATTCGAACGAGGAAAACCGCAGCGCGATGTCCGCCAGCGCCGGCGCCGAAACGATCAGCACCGCGGTGCCGAAGAGGCCGCCGACGGCCGAGAAGACGAGACCCGCGCCCAACGCGGTTTCGGCCTGGCCCTTTTTCGTCATCGCGTAGGCTTCATCCGTGTAGGCGGCCGACGCCGGCGTACCCGGCATCCGCAACAGGCAGCCGGGAATGTCGCCCGAGAAGATGGCCATCGCCGTGGCGGTGA
>JANNYI010000526.1:0-2485 GCA_031410015.1 Betaproteobacteria bacterium
CAATGCGCCCGCGCCAGGCGGCTCGCCCCGCACCGTCTCGGCTGCGTGGCAAACGGCACATCGGATGTCGCGGCCCATGGGTCTGTAGGCGAGGCTTCAGCCTCGCCTACGCACATCGGACATCGCACTTCGTACATCGGACATCGCACATCGCACATCGGAGATTGCGGGCCGACTTTAGCCCGCAGCCGAAAACCATCACCACGGCCGCGGTGAGCGGCGGGCCGCGCGGGGCGGGCGCATTGGAGCCGCGTGGGCGGGCGCGAATTGCAAAAAGCAGTGGTCGGCTTCATCGACTCGCCCGCTTTTTGCCGGTTAGCGCCTGACCACACGCTTTGCGGCGACTAAGCTCGCCCCGCGCGGCCCGCCGCTCACCGCAGCCACGCTCAATACCAATCGCAACGATGCGAGGCTGAAGCCTCGCCTACCGATTCCTTGCACGCGCCAGGCTGACGCCTCGCCTGTAGGCACCGGGGTCGACCTGCGAAACGCAACGTGCCACAGGTTTGCCACATTTGATCGCCGCTTTGCCCCTTTTGCAGCGTCAGTGCGCCGCATTGCGCGCTCGTAATGCACTCCATCGAGGGTGCGTTGCCGGCGGGCACCTTCGGTGAAGCCCACCCACCGCCGGCACCGAATCGAAGGAACGGGGAACGGCGATGGCAAACGTGGAGCGGATGAGCGGCAATGGTTTCATGCGTCGCGAATGGCGCGAACTGGGCAGGCTGGTGGTCGACAGCCTGGTGGCCGGGATGTTCGTGAGCCTGGTGCTCGCGCTGGCGGTGTTCATCGTCTCCACCCAGGCCGCCGCGGCGGCGCCGCCTGCCGACAACGGCGGGTTGCGCCTCAAGGACGGCAACGGCGGCCAGATCAACGCGCCGCTTCTGTTCACCGACGTGCACATGGACATCACCGGGATGACCGCCCGCGTGCAGGTGAAGCAACGCTTCGCCAACCCCACGGCGGAATGGCGTGAGGGCGTCTACGTGTTTCCGCTGCCCGAGAAGGCCGCCGTTGACCACCTGAAGATGCAGATCGGCGAGCGCGTGATCGAGGGCCTCGTCAAGGAGCGCAACGAGGCGCGCCGCACCTACGAGGCCGCCAAGGGCGAAGGCCGCAAGACCACGCTGATCGAGCAGGAACGGCCCAACATGTTCACGACCAGTGTCGCCAACATCGGCCCGAACGAGGAGATCGTCGTGGCGATCGAGTACCAGGAGGTGCTGCGCTACGACGAAGGCTCGTTCAGCCTGCGCTTTCCGCTGGCGATCACGCCGCGCTACATCCCCGGCATGCCGGTCGCGAGTGCGATGCCGGGCATGGGCTGGTCTGCCGCGACGCAGCAGGTGCTCGATGCCGAGCGCATCACGCCGCCGATTGCCAATCGCGCCGACGGCTACGTCAATCCGGTCACCATCACGATCGACCTCGACGCCGGCTTCGGTCTTTCGCGATTGTCGAGCGTCTATCACCCGATGAAGATCGAGGAGAAGCCCGGCCATCGCTATCGCCTCACGCTGGCGGAAGGGCCGATCCCTGCCGCGCGCGATTTCGAACTGTCGTGGACGCCGGACGTGGGTTCCGCGCCCGGCGCCGCCTTCTTCACCGAAACCAGGGGCGGCAAGACCTACGCGCTGCTGATGGCGCTGCCGCCATCCGTGCCCGCCGTGGACGCGCCGCGCACCCCGCGCGAGATCACCTACATCATCGACACGTCGGGCTCGATGGAAGGCGTATCGATGACGCAGGCCCGTGAAGGGCTGTCGATGGCGCTGGACCGCCTGCAGCCCGGGGACCGGTTCAACGTGATCGAATTCAACTCCGTCTCGACGCCGCTGTTCCGCGCGCCGATGCCGGTCGACCCGACCACGCTGCAGCAGGCGCGCCAGTTCGTGGGCCGGCTTGTCGCCCGCGGCGGCACGGAGATGCTGCCGGCGCTCAAACTCGCGCTCGACGTCGATACACCGGCGACGATGCTGCGCCAGGTGGTATTCCTCACCGACGGCTCCGTGGGCAACGAGGACGAGATCCTCAAGTTCATCCACGACCGGATCGGCGACCGCCGCCTCTTCACCGTCGGCATCGGCCCCGCGCCCAACACGTTCTTCATGACGCGCGCCGCGCAGTTCGGCCGCGGCACCTTCACCTACATTGGCGACGTGCGCGAAGTGAAGGCGAAGATGACCGCACTGTTCCGCAAACTGGAGCAACCCGCGCTGACCGACATCACGGTCGACTGGCCGGCCGGCGCGGACGTGTGGCCCAAGGTGATGCCCGATCTCTATGCCGGCGAGCCGGTGATCGTGACCGCGCAATACAACGTCAACGCCGTCACCGGCAACGTCGCGCTGGCCGGTCGTCGCGGCGGCACGATGTGGGGCACGCTCCTTCCGGTCACCGACCAGGTGCCGCACGCCGGCGTGGGCGTGCTGTGGGCGCGCGCGAAGATCAGCGCGCTGATGGACGCCGGCCGCAACGGCGCGCC
>JANNYI010000527.1:0-1231 GCA_031410015.1 Betaproteobacteria bacterium
CAACGCTCCTCGGAGTCGCTGCGGCCGTCGCCGTGCTGGCCTCGCCGGCGCTCTCCCAAGCGCAGGACGCCGTGGCCAACTGGCCGAATCGCACGGTGCGCCTGATCCTGCCTTTCTCGCCCGGCGGGGGCACGGACTTCCAGGGCCGCATCCTGTGCGACCAGATGACGCGTGCGTTCGGCCAGCAGTTCGTCATCGACCACAAACCGGGGGCCGGCAGCAACATCGGCGTGGCCGAACTCGCGCGCAGCGCGCCGGATGGCTACACGCTGGGCTGGATCACGGTGGCCTCGCACGCCATCAACCCGACGCTCTACGCCAAGCTGCCTTTCGACCCGGTCCGCGATTTCGCGCCGGTGTCCATGGTCGGCACCTTCCCGAACCTGCTGGTGATCAACAACACCCTGCCGGTGAAGACGATTCCCGACCTCATCGCGCTGTTGAAGCGCGAACCCGGCAAGCGCTCGTTCGCCTCGTCGGGGCAGGGCACGTCGCTGCACCTGTCGGGCGAGATGTTCAAGGTGATGACCGACACCGACATGCTGCACGTCCCGTACAAGGGCGGCGGCCCCGCGCTCACCGACGTGATCGGCGGCGTGGTGGACATGACATTCGGCAACATGCCCACGGTGCTCGCGCAGTCCAAGGGCGGGCGGGTGCGCGCGGTCGCGGTGACTTCGCTCGAGCGCTGGTTTACCGCGCCCGAGATTCCGACCGTGGCCGAAACGGTGCCGGGTTTCGTCGCGATGTCGTGGCACGGCGTGGCTTACCCGGCCGGCATGCCCCCGGCGATCGTCGACAAGCTCGCCGCGGCGATCCATCGCGCCCTGGCTTCGGCCGAAATGCAGGAGAAATTCGCTGCCGGCGGGGTCAAGGCCACGCCGATGTCCCCGCAGCAGTTCGCCGCCTACATGCGCGAGGACGCCGAGCGCTGGGCGCCGGTGATCCGCGCTTCGGGGGCGCGGGTGGAGTGATTTCAGGCCCCCAGGTTGGCCGGGGACGCCTTCAGTTCGCCGCGCTCCACGCGCGTGACGATTTCGGTGAGCTTCGCGTGGCTCGGGGCCGGCACGCCGACCTCGGCGCCTTTGGCCGCGATGTAGCCGTTCATGGCGTCGATTTCGGTGCGCCTGCCCTTGATCATGTCCTGCGCCATCGAGGGGCGCTGGATGTCGCCGCGCGGGTTCGCGCCTGCCTTGGGGATCAGGGTCGGCTCGAGCTGGGCCAGTGCCCC
>JANNYI010000528.1:0-3388 GCA_031410015.1 Betaproteobacteria bacterium
CCATTATTTCACCGTCACGCGCGCGAACTTGCGCTTGCCTGCCTGCACCACCACCGTGGAGCCTGGCGCAATCACCAGCGCCTTGTCGGCGACGACATCGCCATCGACCTTCATCCCGCGCTGCACAATCAGGCGCAGCGCCTCCGAAGTCGACTCGACGACGCCGGCCTGTTTCGCCAGCTGTGCGATTGGAATTCCGCTGCCGTTGCCATCGAGCGTGATCTCGGCCATATCCTCCGGCATCGCCCCTTCGCGAAAGCGCGACTCGAACGCCGCCAGCGCGGCCTCCGCATCCGCCGCCGAATGGAAGCGCGCGACGATTTCCCTGGCCAGCATCACCTTGGCGTCACGCGGATTGCGCCCGCCGTCGCATTCACGCTTGAGCTCCGCGATCTCGTCCATCGTCCGGAACGACAACAGCTCGAAATAGCTCCACATCAGCACGTCGGAGATCGACATCAGCTTGCCGAACATCTCCGTGGAGCTTTCGGTGATCCCGATGTAGTTGCCCTTGGACTTCGACATCTTGTCCACGCCGTCCAAACCCACCAGCAGCGGCATCGACAGGATGCACTGCTGTTCCTGCCCATAGTTCTTCTGCAGTTCGCGCCCGACCAGCAGGTTGAACTTCTGGTCGGTGCCGCCCAGCTCGATGTCGGACTTCAACGCGACCGAGTCGTAGCCCTGCATCAGCGGATAAAGGAATTCGTGCACGGCGATGGGCTGGTTGCCGCGGAAGCGCTTGGAAAAGTCATCGCGTTCCAGCATGCGCGCCACCGTGTACTTGGCGGCCAGCTTGATCATGCCGGCGGCGCCCAGCGGATCGCTCCACTCGGAGTTGTAGCGGATCTCGGTGCGCTCCGGGTCCAGCACCTTCGACGCCTGCGCGTGATAGGTCTTCGCGTTGGCCTCGATCTGCTCGCGGGTCAACGGCGGACGCATGTCGTTGCGGCCCGAGGGGTCACCGATCATCGACGTGAAATCGCCGATCAAAAAGATGACCTGGTGCCCGAGGTCCTGCATCTGGCGCATCTTGTTCAGCACCACCGTGTGCCCCAGGTGGATGTCCGGCGCGGTGGGGTCGAGCCCCAGCTTGATCCGCAGCGGGGTGCCGCGTTTGAGCTTCTCCGCGACCTCGGCCTCGACCAGCAGTTCGTGGGCGCCGCGCTTGAACACGGCAAGTTGGTGGGCCACATCGATGGGCATTGCGCGTCTGTCCTTGGTTGCTGGAAGCGCCCCGTTCGGGCTGCGGCGCGACTTTTGCTAGAATCCGGGACCCGCTGACCTGACCGGCCATTCCGTTGCCCGAGAGCCAACCTCCGATTTTAGCGCACCCGTCGACCGCCTCCCGGCCGTCGACGCTGGCGCGCATCGGCCGCCGCCTCAACGCCTGGCAATGGGGAACGCTGGCGGTCCTGAGCCTTTCCGGCGCGGCCGCGTTCGGCCTCGCCCCCGGCACCACGCTCGAGACCATCCCCACGCGGGCCGTCACCCGCGTCCTCGCGCTCCCCGCAATCGCGCCCGCCGCGGCTTCCGCCGAACTGTACTGGCGCGAGGAACGGGTGCAGCGCGGCGACACGATCGGCGGCCTGCTGGCCAGGGCCGGCGTCGACGATCCCGACGCGATGCAATTCCTGCGCACGGATCCTGCGGCCCGGCCGCTCTACCAATTGCGGCCGGGGCGACCCGTGCACGTGGCCACCAGCGAGAACGGCGACCTGGTCGCGCTCAAATTCCGCATGCAGTCCGGCGCGCAGCTGGCCATCGAGCGCAGGGACGACCATTTCGCTGCAACCCAAACGGCGGCGGCCGAAGTGGTTCGCACCACGCTGCGTTCCGGCGAAATCCGCACGTCGCTGTTCGCCGCGGCCGATGCGGCGGGGATCCCCGACGCGGTCACGCTGGCGCTTGCGGAAGTGTTCGCCGGCGACATCGATTTCTATCACGACCTGCGGCGTGGCGATCGCTTCACCGTGATGTACGAAACGCGCTATGTCGACGGCGAACCCGTTGGTCCCGGACGCATCCTGGCGGCGGAATTCTCCAATCGCGGCGCCACGCTGCGCGCCTATCTGTGGCAGGACGCCGACGGCACCGACGGCTGGTACAACGCCGAAGGGCGCAGCTCGCGCGGCACGTTCCTGCGCGCGCCGATCGAATTTTCGCGGATCACATCGGGCTTCTCGCTCGCGCGGTTCCATCCGATCCTGCAGACATGGCGCGCGCACAAGGGTGTCGACTACGCCGCGCCCGCGGGCACGCCGATCCGCGCCACCGCCGATGGCGTCGTGTCCTTTGCCGGCGTGCAGGGCGGCTATGGCAACGTCGTGTTCCTGCGCCATCACGGTTCCTACTCCACCGTGTACGGCCACCTGTCCCGCTTCGCGCCGCAGGCGCGCAATGGCATGCGCGTCAAGCAGGGCGACACGATCGGCTACGTCGGCAGCACGGGCTGGGCCACCGGCCCGCACCTGCACTACGAGTTCCGCGTGGCCGACGAGCCGCGCAATCCGCTCAACGTCGCGATGCCGGTGGCCGAGCCGATTGCCGCCGACCGGCTGGCCGCGTTCCGCGATTCGACCCGCGCCGCGCAGGACGCGCTGGCGCTGGCGCGATCGCTGCCGGCAGCGGCGCTGGCGTCGTCCGAGTAGCAAGTCCCATCAAACGATCCATGCCCGACGCGCCCCAGCTCTTCGCCGGCGTGATGTCCGGCACGAGCCTCGATGGCGTTGACGCCGTGGTTGCCGATTTCGCGCCCGCGGGCGGCGGCGTCTGCGTCACCCGTGGCCACGCGCATCTCGCCTTTGCGCCCGACTTGCGCGCCGAACTCCTCGCGTTGCAGGCGTCCGGTCCGGATGAGCTAGTGCGCGCCGCACGCGCCGCCAATCAACTGGCCGATCGCTACGCGCAGGCGATCGCCGCGGCGTGCGCGGATGCCGGCATCGAGCCGGCCGCCGTCATCGCGGCCGGGATTCATGGCCAGACCGTGCGGCACCGGCCCGCCGAAGGCTGGACCTGGCAGATCAACAATCCCGCGCGTGTCGCCGAGAAGGCAGGTTTGACCGTGGTCGCGGATTTCCGCAGCCGCGACGTCGCCGCTGGGGGGCAGGGTGCGCCACTGGTCCCGGCGTTTCATGCGGCGCTCTTCGGCAGTGCACTCGAGCATCGCGTCGTGGTCAACGTGGGCGGCATCGCCAACATCACCGACCTGCCGCCCGGCGGCGAGGTGCGCGGTTTCGATACCGGGCCCGGCAACGTGCTGCTCGACCTGTGGTGCGCGCGGCACCAGGGCATGCCCTTCGACGCCGACGGCGCGTGGGCGGCCACCGGCACACCTGATGCCGCGGTGCTGCGCGCGCTGTCGGACGAGCCGTACTTTGCACTGGTG
>JANNYI010000529.1:0-2387 GCA_031410015.1 Betaproteobacteria bacterium
CGGCATGCCTGCGGCGAACAAAAGCGAGGTACCAACAACGATTGCGGGAAATGTCTTCATGGAATCCTCCAGGTGAAACGATTGAACAACGGATGAAGCCGGATGTGGGCGCGCAAACCTGAACGGGAGCGACGCCCAGGGGAATCCGGGCGTGCAATGGCCAAGCGCGAGTCATGCGCTCAGCCGCGAAGGCGGCTTACAGCGTGAGACGAACGGTACGGATGGAGAACGGTGCGCCCGGTGGTGGATGCGCGTCGCGCGCAAGGCGAAGTACCGGCGCGGAGTTCGGCAGGGCGCCGAAGCAATTACGCGATGCGACCACCAGGGGCTGCCCCGCAGGCTGGTCCTGGATCAGCCTGAGCACGCTGACCAAGGGGACATCGTTACTGCAGAAATCGTCACAGCCAGGTGCCTTGTCGTGGTCATCAGCACTGTTGACCGAATGTGTGTCCGCGACCGATGGGGGCGTCATTGAAGCTACGCCGTCCCAGCTGCATCCATTGGCTATGCCCACAAACAACGCAAACACCCACAGCCCCAGTACCGTGGAACTGAGCCATCGGCGGTTGCGATGTAGAGGACGAGACATCAATTTTGTCGGGTTGAAGCGAAATTGCCGGAATCCGGCAATTTCGCCAGCACGAGGTTTTGCTTACTTGCCCTTTTGCTGCCGGACCAAAACCACGATGCCAACGATCACCACGACGAGCAGGATTGGACCCCATACCCCGCCATACCCGCCCATCCAGCCCATGCCCCAATTGCCACCATCCATCATGTTGCCGCTCTGCGCCAGGGCGGCGCCACTGGCCAGCAGGGGAATCGAACCAACAATCAAGGCGAAGCGCGTTTGCATACATCCTCCGATTTGAAACCGGACAGCCCCATCGGCTGACGGTAGTCCGGCATGTTTGCGCGCTTGCGCTGCCCTCGTCGGTGCGCCAGCGAACGTAGGCGTCAAATATCATCGGCTGCCAGGTGCTTCACTACCGCGAGCATGTTGACGACGAGTGTGCCGGCGTCGGCGCATTGGGAGCCGGGGGCCGCTGCAACACGAGCCTGAGCGCTGGCCCCGGACTCCTGGAAACAGGCACAATGCACGCCGCCGCCGCAACATCGGCGCGCGATCGGAAGGGGAACTGAATGCAAACCATGTTCAAGGCCTGGCTGGGCTGGCCGATCGTCGCGATTTTTGCGAGCCTCTTTGCCGTCTACCTGGGAGCCGCCGCGCTGATGGTGTGGCTGTCGTTCCGCTCCAGGCTGGCGCCGTGGATTCAAAGCTTTCGTGGCGTGGTGCCGCCGTTCTTCGGATCGACGGCCATCATCTTCGGCGTCCTGATCGCGTTTCTGTCGAACGACATCTGGGATCGCAACAAGCAGGCGGAGCACGTGGTCTTCACCGAAAGCGACACCCTCATCGCCTTGTACCGCCTCAGTGCCGCGAGTTCGGCCGACAACGCCGCGCTGCGCACGGCGATCCGCGACTACGCCAGCGCCGTCGTCGAGGACGAGTGGCCATTGCTGGCGATCGAGCAACGATCCCCGCGGACGGACGCCGCGCTGAATGCATTGGTCACCGCCGTGGCACGGCCCGGTGCCGGCATCGATGCCAGCGTGCAACGGACCATGCTCGACATGGTGCTGCGGGTTCGCGCAGCGCACGAGGACCGCGTCGCGCTCAGCAACGATCGAACCGTGGTGACGAAATGGGCGGCCGTCCTGTTGCTGGCGTTCATCACGCAGGTGTCCATCGCGGTCGTGCAACTGGAAGCCCCGCGGCCGCAGATCGCGGCGCTCTTCATCTTCTCCGTGGCGGCCGTGCTGTTGCTCGGCCTGCTCGCCATCCACGAGGCGCCGTTCGAGCCGCCGGTGTTCGTGCCGCCCGGGCCGATCAAGGAGGTGCTGCGGCAGGTGCCGGCTTGAAACAGAAGTTACTACTCCACCGTCACGCTCTTCGCCAGGTTTCTCGGCTTATCAACGTCCGTCCCGCGCAACACGGCCGTGTGATACGCCAGCAGCTGCAGCGGAATCACATGCACCACCGGGGACAATAAACCGGCGTGCTCGGACACGCGCGTGACGTGAATGCCGTCGCCGGCCGACAAGTGACTGTCGAGATCGGCCACGACATACAACTCGCCGCCGCGCGCGCGCACTTCCTGCAGGTTGGACTTCAGTTTTTCCAGCAACGCATCGTTGGGCGCGATGGCCACCACCGGCATGTTCGCGTCGACCAGTGCCAGCGGACCGTGCTTCAGCTCGCCGGCCGGATAGGCCTCGGCATGGATGTACGAGATTTCCTTCAGCTTCAGCGCGCCTTCCAGCGCGATCGGATAGTGCAGGCCGCGGCCGAGGAACAGCGCGTGCTCCTTCTTCGCAAAGGCCTG
>JANNYI010000530.1:0-11557 GCA_031410015.1 Betaproteobacteria bacterium
CGATGCCCAGCGCGACCAGCAGCAGCGCGAGCGCGCCGTTCTCGTAGAGTTCCTTGCCAACTTGCGGCCCGACGAACTCGACGCGCTGCTGCGTGGCCGACGGATCGTCGGCCTTCAGCACGGTCATCACGCGCTCGGACAGCGCCGCGCTGGACGTGCCTTCCTTCAGCGGCAGCCGGATCAGTGCCGTATTGGAGGTGCCGAAGGCCTGCGCCGAGTATTCGCCGAGGCCGAGCTTGTCGATGGACGCCCGCATGCGGTTGAAGTCGACGGGGTGGCTGTAGGACACCTCGATCACGGTGCCACCGCGGAAATCGACTCCGAGGTTGAGTCCGCGGGTTGCCAGGAAGACCACGGCGAGCAGAAAGGTGACGACCGAGATCACGTTGAACGTGAGCGCGTACCGCATGAACGGGATGTCGCGCTTGATGCGGAAGAATTCCATGATGTACGGGTTCCTGGTGCTGTCGGGACGGACGCAGTGGGCGCGCGGTCAGGCCTTGGGGGGGGCGGTGGCGGTGCCCGCGTCGGGCCGCCAGATCTGGCCGATCGAGATCTTGTCGAGCTTGCGCCGGTTGCCGTAGACCAGCGCCACCAGGCCGCGCGACACGAATACCGCAGAGAACATCGACGTGAGGATGCCGAGGCAGTGGACGACGGCAAAGCCGCGGATCGGGCCCGAACCGAACAGGAACAACGCCACACCGGCAATCAGCGTGGTCACGTTGGAGTCGACGATGGTGCCCCAGGCGCGTTCGTAGCCGACCTGCAACGCAGCGTGCGGTGTGGCACCGCCGCGCAGCTCTTCGCGGATGCGCTCGTTGATCAGCACGTTGGCGTCGATGGCCATGCCCAGCGTCAGCGCAATGGCGGCGATGCCCGGCAGGGTCAGCGTAGCCTGCAGCATCGACAGCAGCGACACCAGCAGCATCAGGTTGACCACCAGGGCGAAGCTCGAGATCATCCCCATCACCATGTAGTAGGCACACATGAAGATGGCCAGCACGATGAAGCCGTACGTCACCGACCTGAAGCCCTTGTCGATGTTCTCGGCGCCGAGCGACGGGCCGATCGTGCGTTCTTCGACGATTTCCATCGGCGCCGCCAGCGCGCCGGCGCGCATCAGCAGCGCGACGTCGTTGGCTTCGCGGGTGGTCATGCGGCCGCTGATCTGCACGCGGCCGCCGCCGATTTCCTCGCGGATGGCGGGTGCGGTGATCACCTCGGCCTTGCCCTTTTCGACGAGGACGATGGCCATCCGCTTGCCGACGTTTTCGCGCGTCAGTTCCTTGAAGATGCGGGCGCCGGTGCCGTCGAGGTTGATGTGCACGGCGGGTTCGTTGGTGCGCTGGTCGAAGCCGGGCTGCGCGTCGTTGATGCGGTCGCCGGTCAGCACCACCTGGCGCTTGACGACGAGCTGCGAACCGCCGCGCTCGGTGAAAAGGTCGCTGCCCAGCGGCACGCTGCCCGCCAGCGCGGCCTCGAGCACGCCCGGTTCCTCGTTGACCATCCGGATCTCGAGCGAGGCGGTGCGGCCCAGCAGGTCCTTGGCGCGCGCCGTATCCTGCACGCCGGGCAGCTGCACGACGACGCGCTCGACCCCCTGCTGCTGGATGATGGGCTCGGCGACCCCGAGTTCGTTGACGCGATTGCGCAGGATCTGGATGTTCTGCGCAACGGCGCCATCCTGAAAGCGTTTCTGCGCCTCGGGCTTCAGGCTGGCGAGCAGCCGCAGCTCGCCGCCGCTTTCCGTTTCGCGCAATTGCAGGTCGGCGAAGTTCTTCTCGATGATGCCGCGCGCCTTGTTGCGGTCGGCATCGTCGCGGAACCGCACGACGACGTTGCTGCCCTCGCGCGAGATGCCTGAATACTGCACCTTCTCGCTGCGCAGCAGGGAGCGCAGGTCGGTGGTGTAGCGGTCGGCGGCCTTGTCGAGCGCGGCCTTCATGTCCACCTGCAGCAGGAAGTGCACGCCGCCGCGCAGATCGAGGCCAAGGTACATCGGCAGTGCGCCGATGGCGGTCAGCCACTGCGGCGAGGACGACAGCAGGTTGAGTGCGACGATGTAGTTGGGGCCCAGCTTGGACTGGAGCACGTCCTTGGCCTTCAGCTGGGTATCGGTATCGGTGAGCCGAACCTTGATGCCGGTGGCGTCCAGCGCGAGGCCGCGTATGGGGATGTTGGCGTTCTTCAGCGCGTCTTCCACGGCCGTCAATGCGCCCGCGTCAAGCTTGGTGCGGGGTGAGGACACCTGGACCGCCGGCACTTCAGGAAAGAAGTTGGGCAGCGTGTACAGGAACCCCACCACCAATGCGACGGCGATGACGATGTATTTCCAGAGCGGGTAGCGATTCATGACAGGCGGCTCGAAGTGGTCGAAGGCCCCGATCGCGCGGCGGCATCGGTGCCGCAGGGCGGTGGGGCGGGTGGTCGGGTCGCAGGCGGCCGTGGTGGCCGCCGTGGTTCGCCTTGGCGGGTGTCAGAGCGCCTTGATCGTGCCCTTGGGCAACAGTTGCGAGACGGCCGCACGCTGCACGCTGATTTCGACGTTCGGAGCGATTTCGATCGAAGCGTACTGCTCGGTCAGCTTCGCGATCTTGCCGACGATGCCGCCGGCGGTGATGACTTCGTCGCCCTTCTGCAGGGCTTCGAGCATCGCCTTGGCTTCCTTGGCGCGCTTTTGCTGCGGGCGGATCAACAGGAAGTAGAAGACGACGAAGATGCCGATCATCGGCAGGAACGTCATTAATTCGCCGCCGAACATGCCGCCCGGGGCCTGGGCATAAGCAGAGCTGATGAACACGGTTGAAAGTCCTCCGGAGTCGGGTACGGCGCAACACCCGGCAGGGGAGGAATCGGACGTTCCAGTCGCTGCAGGATGATTGCGCGGGTTAGCTCATGATTCTAGCATGCGGCCGCGTTCGGCCCGGAACCGCCGGACATAGTCCGGCAGGGCGCCGGCCGCCACGGCGTCGCGCACCTCGGCCATCAGCACCTGGTAGTAGTGGAGGTTGTGGATCGTGGCCAGCCGGGCGCCCAGGATTTCGTTGACCCGGTTGAGGTGATGCAGGTAGGCGCGGGTGAAGTGAGTGCAGGCGTAGCATCCGCACGACGGGTCGACCGGCGTCGTGTCGGTCTTGTACTTCGCGTTGCGGATCTTGACGTCGCCGAACCGGGTGAAGAGCCAGCCGTTGCGGGCATTGCGGGTGGGCATCACGCAATCGAACATGTCGATGCCCGCCGTGACCCCGGCGACCAGGTCCTCCGGCGTGCCCACGCCCATCAGGTAGCGGGGCTTGTCGGCGGGCAGCTTCGGCGCGGTGCTGGCCAGCACGCGCAGCATCTCGTCCTTGGGCTCGCCCACCGACAGGCCGCCAATGGCGTAACCGTCGAAGCCGATGCCGGTGAGTCCGGCCAGCGAGGCGTCCCGCAAGTCGTCGTACATGCCGCCCTGCACGATGCCGAACAGCGCATTGGTGTTGGCGCCACGATCGAATTCGTCGCGGGAGCGGCGGGCCCAGCGCAGCGACAATTCCATCGATTCCTCCGCCGCCTCCGGCGTGGCCGGGTAGGGCGTGCATTCGTCGAAGATCATCACGACGTCGGAGTCGAGCACCTTCTGGATCTGCATCGACAACTCGGGCGTCAGGAACAGCTTGTCGCCGTTCACCGGCGAGGCGAAGGCGACACCTTCCTCCTCCACCTTGCGCAACGGCCCCAGGCTGAACACCTGGAAGCCGCCGGAGTCGGTGAGGATGGGCCGGTCCCAGCCCATGAAGCGGTGCAGTCCCCCATGCGCGGCGACGACCTCGAGCCCCGGGCGCAGCCACAGGTGAAAGGTATTGCCCAGCACGATCTGCGCGCCGATCTCGACCAGTTCATTGGGCGCCATCGCCTTGACGGTGCCGTAAGTGCCCACCGGCATGAAGACGGGCGTTTCGACCACGCCATGGGCGAGTTCGAGCCGCCCGCGGCGGGCGGCGCCGGAGGTGGCGAGAACGGAGAAACGCATCGAGGAAGGCGGGGCCGGTGGCCCGGGGGACGAAGGCGCGCTGCGGCGTGCTAGCGGCGGCGACTGCGCGAGCGCGACGTCGTGACCGCCGCGGCGCCGATCAGCAGGATCGTGAGTGCCAGGCCCCAGGCCGACAGCGTCGGGATGGCCGAGGCTTCGGGGCCGAGCGCATCGATGGACGAGCCGACACATCCTCCGGCGGCGAAGTCGAAGCCGTTTTTCCAGGCACGATGGAAATCGCCCGAATAATCGGTGCCGGCGACGCCGATGGAAGGATAGTTGGGCGCGATGGCGATGTGGATGAGGCACGCCGCGCCGGTGATGCGGTAGGCGATCGCGGGGTCCGGCTTCGCGCGCGCGTTGGGCTCGTTCCAGTAGGCCAGCACCGTGGTGCCGGGCTTGGCCTGGTTGCCGCCGGCGTAGCGCGCGCTGACGAGCGACGTGATGCCGCGTGTAAGCGTGTGCCGGCTCATCGTGGCGACGTTGAGTGTTCGCGGTGCGTCTGGCGTGCCCACGCCGTCGGTGGTGTTGGGATCGATGCCTTCGAGCGCGCCCCAGCCGTGCGGCGAGTTGTCCGGACTGGCGTCGGAGCGGTCCTGGTCGTAAAACGCACCGATGACGACGGCGCGACCGCTGTTGGCAAAGGCGGCGACCACGTTGCCGACCGCCGGCGCGTTGGCGAACGTCTGGTCCTCGAACAGCAGGATCAGGTCGAAGCTGTCGCGCAGCGACGCGAGCGGCGGCACCGTGATCGACGTGTCGATCGGGGTGAACGTATGGGCGGAAATGCGGGCATTGAAGTCCGCCGCCGTTTGCGTCGCGTAGCGGTTGGACATCACTGCCACGCGGGCCGCGTCGGCATGCGCCGCGATGCCGCAGAGCACGACGAGGGCAACAAGGCAACGGGCCGCGCAGGCGCGGAAGGCAAAAGCAGTCATGGATTGGCGAAAACGTCGGCAGGAATGCGCGATGCCTGCATTTTCGCTAGGGATTCGGTTGACCAAGAGTAACTTTTCCCGGCCGCGTTGCCAAGATGTGCAATGCACTTCTCCCAATGAAAGTGGGCGAAATGTTGCAGTTATAAGGTTGTTTAAGTGGAATGTCGCCAACAGGCGACGTTTTCGGATAGCGCAGTGTCGGGCTGCGGCGTCACTCGGCAGGCGCGCGTGAAAGCAGCATGGCGTCGCCATAGCTGAAGAAACGATACCTGCCCGCGATCGCATGCGCGTAAGCGCGGCGCATCCGGGCGTGGCCGGCGAACGCGCTGACCAGCATCAGCAGCGTGGATCGCGGCAGGTGAAAGTTGGTGAGCAGGCGGTCGACGATGCGAAACCGGAAGCCAGGCGTGATGAACAACCCGGTCTCGCCCGGTCCTGCCGCAAGGCCACCCTCGCGCAGCGCGGCGGATTCGAGCGCACGCAGCGTCGTGGTGCCGATCGCCACCACCGCGCCGCCGCGCGCGCGCGTCGCGGCGATGGCGTCGATCGTGGCTGCAGGGAGCGTGTAATGCTCGGTGTGCATCCGGTGCGACGCGAGGTCGTCGTGCTGCACGGGTGCGAACGTGCCCGCGCCGACGTGCAGCGTCACGAAGGCGCGCTCGACGCCGCGCGCGGCCAGCGCTGCGAACATGGCCTCGTCGAAGTGCAGTCCCGCAGTCGGCGCGGCCACTGCGCCGGGCGCGCGCGCATAGACGGTCTGGTAGCGCGCGTCGTCGGCGACCTCCGGCCCGCGCCCGATGTAGGGGGGCAGCGGAATCTCGCCATGCGCATCGAGCCATGGCAGCAGCGGCCCGGTGCCGGCGAAGCGGACATGGTGAAAGCGGTCGTCCCGCGCCAGCATCGTGGCCGTGGCTCCCGCCGGGAGTTTCAGCACGCTGCCCGGACGCGGCGCGTGACTGGCGCGCAATTGCACCCACGCTTCGGCGGCGCCGACGATCCGTTCGAGCATGATCTCGACCTTGCCGCCGGTGGATTTCTCCGCACGGATGCGCGCCTTGATCACGCGCGTATCGTTGCCGATGAGGAGATCGCCCGGCTGCAGCAGCAACGGCAGGTCGACGAATTGACGGTCGGCGTCGGCGAGCGGGCCGACCTCGAGCAGGCGGCTGCCCGAGCGCTGTGCGGACGGCACTTGCGCGATCAGAGCCGGCGGCAGCACATAATCGAAGTCAGCCAGCGTGTAGGCGCGGGTCACGGCGCGGTCCTGTGCATGGACCACGCGGGGGCGGTGCCTCGCGTGGTTGGTGCCGGGAGGGGGACTCGAACCCCCACGATATCTCTACCGGCGGATTTTGAGTCCGCTACGTCTACCAGTTCCGTCATCCCGGCGCTTGCGGCACGGTCGGGGCATGCATCAGGTTCGTTGCCCGACGGCGACAAAGTCGTCATTATCGCAAAAAAACCGTCCCCCCGCCGTGCTCGCCGCGCGGCCCTCCTCCGTGGCCTCCGTCCGCAACATCCTCTTCATCATGTGCGACCAGCTGCGCCGCGACCACCTGTCGTGCTACGGCGGCCGCGTGCCCACGCCGCATCTCGATGCGCTCGCCGCGCGCGGCGTGCGCTTCGACCATGCCTACGTCCAGTCCGGCGTATGCGGGCCGTCGCGCATGTCGTTCTACACCGGTCGCTACATGAGTTCGCACGGCGCCACGTGGAACCGGGTGCCATTGTCGGTGGCGCAGCCGACACTGGGCGATCACCTGCACGCGGCGGGTCGCACGGTTGCACTTGCCGGCAAGACGCATGTGATGCCCGACGAGTCGGGTTGCGCGCGGCTGGGCATTGCGGCCGATTCCCCGCGCGGCGTCCTGCTGCGCGCGGGCGGCTTCGTGGAGATCGATCGCTACGACGGGCATACGCCACCCGGTCCCGAATCGGGCTATGCCGACTGGCTGCGCGCGCGCGGCTATGCCGCCGCCGATCCGTGGAGCGAGTTCGTCATCGCCGTCGATGCGGACGGCGAGGTCCGCTCCGGATGGCAGATGCGCAATGTCCACCTGCCGTCGCGGGTGCGTGCGGAACATTCGGAGTCGCCGTACATGACGGGCGTGGCGCTCGACTGGATCGCCGCGCAGGGCGAAACGCCGTGGGCGCTGCACCTGTCGTACGTCAAGCCGCACTGGCCCTACGTCGCTCCCGCGCCGTGGCATGCGTTGTTCCGCGGCGGCGACACCGGACCCATCGTGCGCAGCCCGCAGGACGGCACCGCCGCCGAGCACCCGGTCATGCACGCGTATCGCCAGCACGACGAATGCCTGTCCTTTGCGCGCGACGACGTGGCCCGCCATGTGCGCCCGGCCTACATGGGACTCATCGCGCAGCTCGATGCCGAGATCGGCCGGCTGGTGGCAGCGCTCGAAACGGCCGGGCGCATGGACGACACGCTGATCGTATTCACGGCAGATCACGGCGAATTCCTGGGCGATCGGGGGCTGGGCGAAAAGGAACTCTTCTTCGACGAAGTGATGCGCGTACCGTTCATCGTTGTCGACCCTGATGCGCGCGCGGATGGCACGCGCGGCACGGTGGACCATCGCTTCGTCGAGGCCATCGACGTCGTGCCCACCTGCCTGGCCGCGCTCGACCTGCCCGTTCCCGCGCACCAGGTCGAGGGCGCCTCGTTGTTGCCGCTGCTGCGCGGCGAAGGCGAGGTGGCGTGGCGCGATTGCGCGATCAGCGAGCTTGACTACGGCATGCGCCGCGCCCGGCGGGTGCTGGGCCGTCCGGTGGACGCCTGCAGGGCCGTGATGGTGCGCACACGCGAGTGGAAGTTCGTGCATTGGCAGGGCCTGCGCCCGCAGCTTTTCAATCTGCAGGACGACCCGCTGGAGCTTATCGACCTCGGCGCCGCGACGGATTACGACGCCGTGTGCGCCACGATGCGCGCGCGGCTCTTCGACTGGATGGCGCAGCGCAGGATCCGCGTGACCGCGTCCGACGCCGAGGCGGATCTGCGCACGGATGGCCACCGCCGGCACGGCATCGACATCGGTATCTGGTAGCGCCCCGGTTGCGCCACGGCGCGTCGGGGAGGTCAGACGTGCATGAACGCCATGACGGCCAGCACCGCGCCGGCGATGGCCGTGCCGAACGCGCCCCATTGCAGCCAGCGCTTGCGGGTCAGCAGCGTGATCGCCGCCAGCGAAATGGCGATCTGCACCAGCGTCATGGCCTGCGCCCAGCGATGATGGACATGCATGGCCGACTCGCTCTTCGCTTCGGCGTCCTTGCTTGCCTGTTCCAGCGCTTCGGCCTTTTTCTGGATGTCCTTCTTCTCGTCGGCGTAGCGCTTCGCCTCGGCGCGATAGCGTTCGACGTCGGCACCCGAAGCCAGCGTGGCTCCGAGCTCGGCCAGGTTCTGCTTGTTGCTCTTGGCCTGGTAGTAGTTCCACTGGTCCGAGGCCTCGGTCTTCTTGATGGCCGCCTCGTTCTTGTAGAGCAGGGCGTCGACCTGGGTGGTGCCGCCCTGGTAGGCGAAGATCGCTCCGACGGTGGCCAGCACCGCGGTCATGACCGCGATCCGGCCCGCGAAGTTGTCGCCGGACTGCGCCTGATGCTCGACTTCGTGGTCGTGCGGGCCGTGGACGTGGAATTCGCTGCCTGACATCGCGGGTTCCTTTCAGGAGGGGTTGCGTACGTCGGAGGGTGGGACGGGACGCACGCGGCGCCACGTGACGAAGCAATGCGCGAGGCCCTCGGTGTCGATGCGGGCGCTGCGCTCGGCTTCCTGCCACTGCGCGCGATCGAAGGCCGGGAAATGGGTGTCGCCGGCAATGTCGGCGTCGATTTCGGTGAGGAAGAGGGCATCGGCGTGGGGCAGCGCCAGCGCATAGATCTCGCCGCCGCCGATGCAGAACACGGGCGGGGGCAGGCGCACGCAAGCCAGTGCCGCCGCGAACGAGGACACGACGTCCGCGCCCGCTGCCACCAACCCGTCGCGGCCGGACAGGACGATGTTTTGCCGGTCGGGCAACGCGCGCGGCAGCGACTCCCACGTGCGGCGCCCCATGATCACCGCGTGCCCGGTGGTCAGCGCCCGGAAGCGGCGCATGTCGCCGGGCAGGCGCCACGGCAGCGCGTTGGCGGCGCCGATGACGCCGTTGCGCGCCACGGCCGCGATCAGCACCAGCGCGGGCGGGGCGGCGTCAGCAGCGGCCGCGGAGTTCGGGGTGGTCAAAGGGGGGCGGAGGAGGGGTGGCGCGACAACGGCGGCAGCGCCTGGCGGCTGCCGCTGCATGAGAGCGGGCGGCGCACGAGCGAGGCCGATGCCATAATGCGGAGAATTATAGCTGCGGTCGCCAACGCGTGTATTACCCACGCTCATTCCTCAAATTCATCCTGCTGGGCTTCCTGCTCGTCAGCCTGCCGCTCATCTATGCGCTGGCCGAGCTCGCGCTGTCGCTCGATCGCCTCGCCACGCAGAGCCGCGAGGAAGTGCTGCAGGCGGCGCAGGCCGGCCGCTCGAGCCGCCTGCTGTTCGAGCAGGCCACGACGCTGGAGCGCCTCGCGCGGCAGGAAATCATCCTCGAGGACCCGGCGCTGCTGGAAGACTATGCGCGGGTGCGCGCCGAGTTCCTCCAGACCACGCAGCAATTGTCGCGGCTGCCGCTGGAAGCGCCGCAGTTGGGTACGCTGGAGAAGCTGCGGCTCGCCGAGGGCACGCTGTTCGAGAAACTGCGCACGCCGCAGCGCCCGGCGAACACCGTCATCGAACTTGCCGACGGCTATGCCGGTCTGGTGGACCAGTCGCAGGCGATGCTCACCGCCACCAACCAGATGACGCAGCGGGCCGTCGAGCGGCTGCAGGAAACGGCGGCGCAGGGTCGGGAAAAGTGGCTTTACCTGACGCTGGCCACCATCGCCATCGCACTGGCGCTCGCCATCGTATTCGCGGTGCTGATCGCGCGGCCGATCCGGCAGCTCGACCAGGCGATCCGGCAGATGGGCACGGCCGATTTCGCCCACGCCATCGAGGTCAACGGGCCGCAGGACCTGCGCTATGTCGGGCAGCGCCTCGAGTGGCTGCGCACCCGCCTGCGCGACCTCGAACAGCAGCAGAATCGTTTCCTGCGGCATGTCTCGCACGAACTCAAGACGCCGTTGACGGCGGTGCGCGAAGGCGCGGAGCTGCTGCGCGACAACGTCGGCGGACGCCTGACGCCCGAGCAGAAGGAGATCGTGCGCATCGTTCGCGAGAACACGCTGTCGCTGCAGAAGCTGATCGAGGACCTGCTGACGTGGCACCAGACCAAGGCGATGGAGCCGAACACGCTGGGTCCTGTGCAGCTGCACGAGGTGGTGCAGCGGGTGCTGCGCGAGCAGAAGCTCGCGGCCGTTGCGCGCCTGCTCACGATCGAGGCGGAGATCCCGCCGCTGGTGGTCGTCGGTGACGCGGAAAAGATCCGCACGATGATCGACAACCTGATGTCGAACGCGATCAAGTATTCGCCGCGCTCGTCCACGATCGAGTTGACGGTGCGCACGCAGGACGGCATGGCGCAGCTCGACGTCGCCGATCACGGGCCGGGCATCTCGTCCGCCGAACGCGAGCGGGTGTTCGACTCGTTCTATTCCGGCAAGGCGCCGGTGGATGGCAAGGTCAAGGGCTCCGGTCTCGGGCTGGCGATTGCCCGCGAATATGCCATTGCGCACGGCGGCCGGATCGAGGTGCTGGACCGCAGTGACGGCGGCAAGGGCGTGTGTTTTCGATTGTCGCTGCCGCTGGTGCAGGGGGCGGCCGGTGGCGGGCCTGCCCGCGCGCGCAAGGGCGAGCCGCTGGCCGTCGGGGGGCGCGAGTGACGCCGACATTCCGCCGCATCATGGCCGCGCTGGCGCTGGCGGCGATCGCCGGCTGCGCGTCGATGCCGCCGCCGGTCATCATCACGCCGGAGGAAGAGTACGAGCCCGAGCGGGTCCAGGTGCCCACGCCGTTGATCGAATACCCGCCGCTTGAACCCGTCGAGCCGCCTTTTGCCACCGCCGCCGAGCCGGCGCCGGCGCTCGAGATGACGCCAGCCGGCGCCACTTCGCCGGTGACGCTGGCCATGGCCGTGCCCGCGCTCACGCCCGCTCCGGCCCCGCGCGAAACGCTGGTCGAGGATACCGAGCTCATCCTGTTGCTCGCTGACCTGCAGCGGTATGGCAATCTCGGGCCGGACGACGTGCGCCGTGAAATCACGACGATGACCGCCCTGCTCGGGCGCCAGCGTACCGATGCCAACCGGGTCCGGCTTGCCGTGCTGTACACCGTCTCGCGCGCCACGCCGCAGGATGACCAGCGCGCGTTGCAGCTGCTGGAGAACGTGTCGAAGAGCAACCCGGGTTCGCCCGCGGTCAAGACGCTGGCGCTCGTGCTGCAGGCGCAGATCGCCGGACGCCAGAAGGCGGTGCGCGACGAGCAGCAGAAGGCGGACGCAGCGCTGCAGAAGCTCGAAGCGCTGCGCCAGATGGAGCGCAGCCTGCTGCGCGAACGCACGCGCAGCGGCGGTGGTGCCGGCGGCAGCAGCGGTAGTGGCGGCAGCGGCAGTGGCAGCGGCGGTGGCGGTGG
>JANNYI010000531.1:0-3142 GCA_031410015.1 Betaproteobacteria bacterium
GCCCGCCGGCACCGTCGCTGACCACGCAGAAACAACCGCCGCCGCCCGACCAGAATCCGTACGCATCCTCGTTGCGTGCCCGGCCTCCAGCGTCGGTGAGCACGGAGACCTCGAGTTGCATGGGCAGTGGCCGGGACGCGCCGCGATCAGCGCCGGGAGGCGCCGGACTGCGGCCCCGCGGGCGTGTCGCCCTGATAGGCGCGCAGGAACTCGGCGCCTATCAGCGCATGGAAATCAGTTGCCGCTTCGGTGGCGATCTGGCCGTAGATTTCCTCGTACATGGCCCACAGCTTGGCCTTGTGCGAGCCGGGCAGCAGCGAGTCGGCCAGCGAGGACTGCGGCAGCCGGCCCTCCATCTGCTGCGGATCGAATCGCGCCAGCACGGCGGACAGCGCCGCCCGCATGCCGGCGACAAACCCGAGTTGATGCTCACGCAGGCTCGTGCACGCGTCGGTGACGGCCTGCAGTGGCGGCATGAAGCCCTCGCCACGCGGCTGCAACAGGTGCGACAGCGCCGCGTCGAGATCGGGCGCGAACTTGAGCGGATTGTTGGCGTGGGCGTTGATCATCGTGGCATCGGCGCGCACCTGCTGCTTGGCCGACGCGCGCGTTTCCAGGAGGTCGAGCATCCCGCGCATCGTTTCGCGCATGACCTGCCCCAGTTCCTCCATCGCGTGCGGCGTCAGGCCGCCGGGAAGCGCCAGGTCGCGCACACCGGCCCCGCGCAGCAACGCCTGCAGCAGCGGATCGGAGGTGGCATCCACGCGCGCGGCGCCGGCCGGCGTCGCGCGCGCACCGGGCGCCGGCTTGGCTGCGGCGTGTTCGCCGGGCGCGGGCGACGGCACGATCACCGTCGAGATCCGCTGTTCGGGCAGCGGCGTGCCGTCCTCGGACCACGAGAGGCGCGTGCCGTGGCGCATGATGGTCGTCGCTTCATCCGGCGCCGCGCCTTCGACCAGCGGCGCGCCCTCGACCCGCAGCACGTAGCCCGCGATGCGCAGCTCGTCATCGGCGCGGATCGCCACTTCGCGTCCCCGGCCTACGGGACGGCCATTCACGATGACCTGAACGGTCGTGCCCTGGTCGCGCAGGTAGAACATGCCGTCGCGCCACAGGATGAGCGCCTGGGCGCGCGAAATGATGCGGTCGGGGTCGGGCAGCATCAGTGTGCTGTCGGGGGCACGGCCGATGGAGCCGCCCTCCTCGGCGAAGACGGCCTCCACGGGCGCTTCGAGCGCAATGCCGTTGAAGCTTACGACGATGATGGTGAGCATCGGAATCTTGAAGAAGAAGTCGGGACGCGGGCACGCGCAGGATGGGGCGTCACCGTGTGCGGCGTCAAGAGGCACCGGTGGCGGCGCGGACGTCGATGCGGCAGACCTCGCGGTACGCGGGCGACAACGCTACACTTCGAGGATGCTGCCGCCCGTTTCCCGCAACGACCGCGCCGAGCCCCGCGCCGGTCGGGAGCCCTGATGTCGGGGCACGACGCACCGCCTGCCCAGGCGGGCGCCTCCCCCGTCGGCGAATGGCTGCGCGAGATCGGCACCGGCGTGTCTGCGGCCTTCGTGCTGCTGGCGGCCCTGCTCCCGCTCGGGCTGATCGCGTTCGCCCCCATCGGCGAATTCGCGGTCCAGGCCGGCGTCCGGGCCGCCCTCGCCGCCGCGCTCTTCGGCAACATCACCGCGTTTTTCTTAAGCGGCGCGCTGTTGCCGAACGAAGTGCCGCGCGCGTCGTCCGTGTTCCTGTTCGCCGCGTTCGTCGCGCAGATCGCCACCGACGTCGAGTTGCGCAGCCTGAAGGACGGCGGCGTCGACGAGATCATCTTCCTCGCTGCCGTGTGCCTGATGCTCACGGCGTTCGTGCAGGCGCTGTTCGGATTCCTGCGCCTCGGCAACATCGCCCGCTTCGTGCCCTATCCGGTGGTGGCCGGGCTGATGACCGGTCTCGCGATCACGCTCATGTACTACGAACTGCCCGAAGTGCTGGGGATGCATGGCAGCGGCGGCGGCGAGGAACATCACGGCATCAACTACTGGACGTCGCTCGCGGCCGTGGTGTCCATCGTGGTCATCGTCTGGGTCATGCGCCGCTGGCCGGGGCTGCCGTCGAAACTGATCGGCATCGCGGCGGGCACCCTGGTAGCGATCGGCATCGGCCTCATCGCACCGGGCGTGGACTTCGGTCCGCGCATTCCGTTTCTCGGCACGCTGCCGGCGCCGGACAAGCTGCTGCCGCTCATTTCCCCGGACGGCATCGAACTCGTGCTGCGGTTTCGCTATGAGCTGGTGGTGGCCGCGCTGACCATCGCCGTGGTCGGTTCGCTCGACAGCCTGCTGTCCGCCGTGGGCGAGGCCGACGGCCCGCTCGACACCGCGCACCACCCCAACCGGCTGCTGGTGGCGCTGGGATGCGGCAACTTCATGTCGTCGCTCTTCGGCGGCGTCCCGGTGGCCTACTCGTCGCATCACGCACTGGCCACGCACAGCGGCGGCCCGCGGCGGATCGTGTCGAGCCTCGCCACGACCGCGACGCTGGTGCTGTTGCTGCTCTACGGCGCGCCGCTGCTGAAGCTGATCCCGATCGGCGTGCTGTCCGGCGTCATGGTGGTGCTGGCCTTCGGTCTCATCGACCGGTGGGCGGGCTCGACGCTGGCGCGCGTGCGGCGCGGACAGTACGACAGCGAACTCATCGTCAACATCGTCCTGGTGGTGCTGGTGGCCGGCGTCACGATCGCCTTCGGCCTGATCGCCGCGGTGATCACCGGGCTGGTACTGTCGATGGGCCTGTTCCTCGCGGTGATGAACCGCTCGCTGATCCGGTCGGTGAATACCGGCGCCACGCGCGGCTCGCGCCGCGTCTATCCGCCCGACCAGGCGAGCCTGCTCCGCGTCGAAGGCCACCAGATCAAGGTGATCGAGCTCGACGGCGCCATCTTTTTCGGCACGGCCGACCGCCTGGCGCTGGAAGTCACGCGCGCGGCGCAAAACGCGCGCTATGTCATCCTCGACCTGCGCCGCGTGAACATGGTCGACGCGTCGGGCGCGCTGATGCTGCAGCGGTTGTCCTCGCGCCTGCACGACAAGGGGATTGCACTGCTGCTTGCCCACCTCACCGCCACCAGCAAGCTCGGCCGCGCCGT
>JANNYI010000532.1:0-5599 GCA_031410015.1 Betaproteobacteria bacterium
CCGTCGATGATGGCCGCGGCCACGATGGCGCGCGTGTACCACTTGTTGTCGGGTTGGTTGTTGGCGTGGGGTTCGGCGAGGTTTCAGCCTGCCTGGTCCGATGCCGAATTATCCCTGCGTGGCTGAAGCCTCGCCTACGGACACACCGCCATGGTCAGCCTTTCTCCGCCAGCAGCAGCTTCTTCGCGGTGGCCAGCTCCGCACGCTGCGCCGGGGTGATCAGCGGATAGTGCAGATCGAGCGATGCCAGCCCGTCGATGATGGCCGCGGCCACGATGGCGCGCGTGTACCACTTGTTGTCGGCGGGCACGACGTGCCACGGCGCGTGGGGCGCGGAAGTCTCGCGGATCATCGCCTGGTAGGCCTTCATGTAGTCGTCCCAGTGCGCGCGCTCCTTCACGTCGCCCGCGGCGAATTTCCAGTTCTTTTCCGGCTCGTCGATGCGCTCCATGAAGCGCTTCTTCTGCTCGTCGCGCGACACGTTGAGAAAGAACTTGAGAATGAGCGTGCCGCTGCGCGCCAGGTGCTTCTCCATCGCGCGGATGCTGGCGTAGCGCTCGTCCCACAGTTCCGCGGTGACCACCGACGGCGGCAGCTTCTGGGCGGCCAGGAACTCGGGGTGCACCTTGACCACCAGCACTTCCTCGTAATAGCTGCGGTTGAACACGCCGATGCGGCCGCGCTCCGGCATCACGCGCGTGCACCGCCAGAGCCAGTCGTGATCGAGCTCCTCGGCGGACGGTGCCTTGAACGAGTACACCTGGCAGCCCTGCGGATTGACGCCCGACATCACGTGCTTGATCACGCCGTCCTTGCCGGCGGCGTCCATGGCCTGGAAGATCAGCAGCACCGACCAGCGGTCCTGCGCGTACAGCATGTCCTGCAGCAGCGCGAGGGCCTCCTTGCCGACCTCCAGCGCTTCGTGGGCCAGCGGCTTGTCCTCGGCCTTGAGTTGCCCGGTATCGTCCGTCCGGAAATCCTTCAGGCGGAATTTGCGCCCGTTCGTGATCCGGTAGGGCTGCACCAGGCGGTGCGACAGTTTGCGGATGTGCGTGAAGTCCATGGCAGGATACCGGTGGGGAGCGCCCGAAGGGACGCCAACGGATGGAAGCATAGCCACAAGCGGCCACCGGCGCACGTATGCACGAGGCCATGGCGCGATTCCGTGGCCCACAACGGAGACCGACCATGGCGTGGCTATACCTCATCCTTGCAGCGTTGTTTGAAATCAGCTGGCCGGTGGGCTTGAAGCTCGCGCAATCCGAATCCCATCGACTGGGCGGCATCGCGCTCGCGTTGGCCGGCATGACACTCTCCGGCGTCCTCCTCTATCTGGCGCAGCGCGAGATTCCGATCGGCACCGCTTACGCGATCTGGACCGGCATCGGCGCCGCCGGCACGTTCATGGTCGGCGTGTGGTACTTCGGCGATGCCGCGAGCCTGGCGCGCTACTTCGGCGTGCTGCTGATCATCGGCGGCGTGGTGGTGCTGAAGGTGGCGCATTGACGCGGCGGCGCCCCCGCGTGGGGGCGATGCGCGACATGACCTGCCGCCGTTGGTTTCCTTGACCCGCGACAAAGTCCGTGCGCGCAGCGGTGGCGTCCGGAGCCGGGGGCGCGCGAGAATGGCCACACTCGGGGTGGCGCCGTGCCGCCCGGATGTCCGTCCCGATCGATCCCAGCCCGCGGAGGGTTTGCCCATGCTCGTCCACGACCACATGACCCCGCGACCCATCACCCTGCGCGTCGATGCCGATTACAAGTCGGCCTTGAAGGTGATGGAACAGCATGCCATTCATCACCTGCCGGTGCTGGACGCCGCCGACAAGCTGGTCGGCATCGTCGCCGAGCGCGATCTCCTGTTTGCCGCGTTGCGCTACCTTGGCTCGTCTGTCGATGTCGAGCGGGTGATGCACCGGAAGGTGGTGACCGCCACGCCGGGCATGACCGTTGCCGCCGCGGCATCGCTGATGGTGACCCATGCGATCGGCGGCCTGCCGGTTGTGGATGCCGGCGGCAACGTCGTTGGCGTGATCACCGAAACCGACGTCTTCAGGGCCTTCGTGCGCATGCACGACGCGGTGCCGCAGGCGCCGGCGCGCCGTTGATCCCCGAGCTGGGGCTCTTCGCCCTCATCCTCGCGCTGCTGCTGGCATCCGCGCTGGGCACGCTGCCGCTCGTCGGCGCGCATCGTCGCGATCCGGCGTGGATGGCAGTCGCGCGGCCGCTGGCCCACGGCCAGTTCCTGTTCGTCGCCATCGCGTTCGGCTGCCTGGCGTGGTCCTTCGTCGCCGATGATTTTTCGGTGCGGAACGTCGCCACCAATTCCAATACGCGGCTACCGCTCGAATACAAGTTCGCCGCCACCTGGGGTTCGCACGAGGGCTCGATGCTGCTGTGGTTGCTGCTGCTCTCGGCGTGGACGCTGGCGGTGGCCCGCCGCAGCCGCGACCTTCCCGCCGCGATGCTTGCCCGCGTGCTGGGGTTGATGGGGCTCGTGGCCGTCGGCTTCCTGCTGTTCCTGCTGCTGACGTCGAACCCGTTCGAGCGCCTCTTTCCTCCGGCAAGCGAAGGTCGCGACCTCAATCCGCTGCTGCAGGACCCGGGCATGGTGTTCCATCCGCCGCTGCTCTATCTCGGCTACGTCGGCTTTTCCGTCGCGTTCGCGTTCGCGCTGGCGGCGCTGATCGACGGCCGCATCGACGCGGCTTGGGCACGCTGGGTGCGGCCGTGGACCAATCTTGCGTGGTGCTTTCTCACCTGCGGCATCGTGCTGGGCAGCTGGTGGGCGTACTACGAGCTGGGCTGGGGCGGCTGGTGGTTCTGGGATCCGGTGGAGAGCGCGTCGTTCATGCCGTGGCTCGTCGGCACGGCGCTCGTGCATTCGCTCGCGGTCACCGAGAAGCGCGGCACGCTCAAGGCGTGGACGGTCCTGCTGGCGATCTGCACGTTCTCGCTGTCGCTGCTCGGCACGTTCCTCGTGCGCTCCGGCGTGCTGTCGTCGGTGCACGCGTTCGCCATCGACCCGCGCCGGGGCCTCTTCATCCTGGCGTTCCTGGCCGTCGTGATGGGCGGCTCGCTGCTCCTGTTCGCGTGGCGGGCGCACAGGGTGGGCGAAGGCGCGCGTTTCGACGCGGTCTCGCGCGAGTCGATGCTGCTTGCCAACAACGTGCTGCTGCTCGTCGCCGCGGGATCGGTCCTGCTGGGCACGCTCTATCCGCTCATCCTCGATGCGCTGAAGCTCGGCCGGCTGTCGGTCGGCGCGCCGTATTTCGATGCCGTGATGGTCCCGCTGCTGATGCCGCTCGCGGTGCTGATGGGCATCGGCCCGGCGGCAGGCTGGCAGCACGCGCCCTTGCCGGCGCTCTGGCGAAGGCTGCGCTGGGCGCTGGCCGCAGCCGTTGTCTCGGCCGTGGCGGCATCGCTTCTGGCCGGACCGATCCGGCCGCTGTCGTTTCTCGGACTGCTGCTGGCGGCGTGGATCGTCGCCACGACGGTGGTCCAGTTCGCCGACCGGATGGGCGCAGGCGAACTGCGCACGCGCATCGCGCGCCGGCCGCGCGGCTGGTGGGGCATGGTCATCGCCCACCTCGGCGTAGCGGCCTTCATCGTCGGCGTGACGATGGTGAAGAGCTTTGAAGTCGAGCGCGACGTGCGGCTGCTTGCCGGCGACGCCACGACGCTGGCCGGCTATTCATTCCACTTCGACGGCGTGAAGGAGGTGACGGGGCCGAACTACCGCGCCACGCAGGGTGTGTTCACCGTGCGCCATGGCGCCGACGTGATTGCCACGATGCTTCCTGAAAAGCGCAGTTACGATGCCAGCGGCATCGCGACGACCGAGGCCGCCATCGACACCGGCCTGCGCGGCGACCTCTACGTTTCGCTGGGCGAACCAATGGAAGACGGCGCGTGGAGCGTGCGCATTTTCTACAAGCCGTTCGTCGTGTGGATCTGGCTGGGCGGCCTGCTGATGGCGTTGGGGGGCGTGGTGGCGGCGACGGACCGCCGCTACCGGACTGCGCCGCGGCAAACCGCGCCCGGTGACCAACCGTTGCCGACCCGGGTGGACTGACCGAGCCTTTGGAAGTTCATCCGCGGCGTTTGATCCATGTCAACAAACCTGCGGCGCCGCGCACTACCTCGGTGCACGGGTTGCTAGACTCGTCCGATCGGCAAGCCGGCATGACCAACTCGGGGAGTTCCATGCATCACAGCCTTGTACCAATGGTGTTACGCGCGGCCATCGCAGCCGTGGCGACCACATGGCTGATGGCCGGCCCTGCGCTGGCGCAAGGCAAGCCCGCCACCACCACCGCCGCCGCTCCTGCTGCCAAGGCCAAAGCCTCGACGTTCGACAAGTCGGCATGCCTCGCCTGCCACTCGCCCGTCAAGGCCCTGCACGACATGGGCAAGCACAGCACGGTGGGATGCGATTCCTGCCACGACGGTACGGCGGCGCACCTCGCCGACTCCAGCAAGCGGCCAGCCACGAAGACCGATCTCGCCACCTGCGGCGGCTGCCACCAGAACCAGTACAAGTCCTATGCGCAGATGGACTGGAAGCGCACCGCGCGCTTCGAGAAGAAGCAGCTGACCGGCCCCGCGCCCAACCCTGCCTACGACCTCTTGATGACGCCGCACGGCTTCACCAAGGAGCACAACCTGCCGCGTGGCCACACGTTTGCGCTGCTGGACCAGTATGTCGTCGACCGTGCGTTCGGCGGTCGCTTCGGCACCCAGGAATCATGGCGCTATCTCGCCGGTTCGGGCGACTTCAAGGTCTGGGACATCGCCATCGACCTCTACCCCGAGAACACGGACCAGAAGGTCTTCAAGAACGGCACGGCCGCGGCGGCCAACCCGGTGTGCCTGTCCTGCAAGACGCAGGATCACATTCTCGACTGGGCCTATATGGGCGACCCGGCGCCCACCGCCAAGTGGAGCCGCACGTCGAAGGTGGTGGAGCTTGCGAAGTCGGTGAATCATTCGCTGAACTGCATCTTCTGCCACGACCCGCACGCCGCCAAGCCGCGCATCGTCCGCGACGCGATGATCGACGTCGTCACGCGCACCGACGCGCCCACACTTTATTCGCAGGACCCGCGCAAGACCAAGGTGGATGTGCGGGAAATGGGCGTGCGCGGATTCACGCGCAAGATCGGCCTCCTGGAGCGCTACGACGGCAAGCTGCAGTGCGCGCAGTGCCACGTCGAATACAACTGCAACCCCGGCTTCAATCCCAACACCGGCGAGCCCATCACGATGGCCGACCGGCGCACCAACTATTTCCCGTTCGTCGACGTGAACAACATCCTCAAGGCCTACGACGGCATCCAGTTCCGCGACTTCCGCAACCAGTTCACCGGCGCGGCGCTGTGGAAGGCGCAGCATCCCGACGTGGAGACCTACTACAACTCCACGCACGAGAAGCTCGGCATCGACTGCGCGGCCTGCCACATGCCGCGCGTCAAGGACGAGAAGACGGGCAAGTTCTACACGTCGCACTGGCAGACCAATCCCAAGAACTACATCAAGGAAACCTGCCTGCAATGCCATTCGAAGTGGGACGAGAAGCAGGCGCTGTATGTGATCGAGTC
>JANNYI010000533.1:0-2541 GCA_031410015.1 Betaproteobacteria bacterium
GGCGGTGACGTTGTAGCGCGCGAGCCGGCCCACGCCGCAGCAGACGAAGTAGATGAGCGCGATCCAGTCCCAGCCGCCGTTGAGGCCCGCGGCAAAGCCGAGAGCGGCCGGCGCGACGCCGAAGGAAATGACGTCGGCCAGCGAATCGAGCTCGCGTCCCAGCGCGGATTGCGTCTGTCGCCAGCGCGCGATGCGGCCGTCCAGCACGTCGAAGATGAACGCGGCGGGCGCCAGCGCCGCGGCGATCAGGAAGTAACGCACCGGTTGCCCGCCGACGAACATCATCGCGCAGAAGACGGCGCCCATGCCGCAGGCCGCGTTGCCCAGCGTGAAGAAGTCGGCGAGGTGGAACTCGCGGATCATCGAGAAATGCCGGGGTGCATTCATCGTGTGGTCATCCCTTCAATAGCGATCACGGCATCAGGCAACGCCTGCCGGTACATGTTTCGTGCATCGATGATGTCACAGCCTGATGCCCGGCCCCATGACGACGATGAACACGGTGGCCATCGCGACACCGGCACCGATCCAGCCACGGTGGCGCTCCGGCATCACCGCCGGCACGGCCGTTGCCGCAAACGCCGGATTCCTGAGCCACGACGTGCACCACAGCAACGCGGACGTCCCGCCCAGCGACGCGGCCGCCGCCGATATGAGCAGCAGGATGGGGTCCAGCGGATTCAACACGCCCGAGACGCAGTAGAGCACGCCACCGGTGAAGTAGGTGGTCCAGGCCATGCGCCGCGCCCGGCGCTCGCGGTCGACGGCGTCGCCGCCGACGAGCGCGGCGGCCGCACGCGCGCATTCGCGCGCGACCCACAGGTAACTGATCGCGCCGACCACGGCGAGCCCGAGGCGCCACGCCCACGCGGGTTGCCAGCCATCCACCACGGCAGCCCAGTCGCCGATGTTGCCGATGCCGGAAAAGAGCAGGTAGCCGGCGGCCTGCAGCAGATTGACGAACGCCAGCATCCACAGGAACCAGCGCGCATGCGGCGAGCGTGCCGTGGCCAGCGCCAGCAGGGCCGGAACGCCCAGCAATACATTGGCGATCGACCCGGCGGCGGCGATCCAGCGCTGGGCGCCATCCGATAAGCCCGTGTAGTCACCGTCGAAGTGGATCGAGCTCATCGACTCGGGCCGGCATCCGGCCAGCAGGCACGCGCCGCCATGGCCCACCCCTTCGTGCACGAGGTTGGCGAGGCCATACGCCACCACGGCCATCGCGATGACGGTGGCCGGGTCCGGGCGCCAGTGGTGTTCCGTCGACATGGTTCAGGCCGCCATCCGCGCGGGCGAAGATCGGTGCACGACACTGCGCGAAGCCAGCAGTGACCGTGAGAATGCCAAGCGATGAATGGGGTGGCTGACGGGGTTCGAACCCGCGACAACTGGAATCACAATCCAGGACTCTACCGCTGAGCTACAGCCACCATTGACCTGCACGCGGCGCTTGCTGCGCCGTGCGTCGAATTCTGGCACGCCCGACAGGATTTGAACCTGTTACCCCCGGCTTAGAAGGCCGGTGCTCTATCCAAATGAGCTACGGGCGCAGAACCTGTGGGAGCGCAGACCGCGAAACTTCCCAATGCGGAAGCGACCGCGCTACGCCTGTCGTGCATCGAACTTCGGGCGAATTTTACCACATCAGCCCTGCGGTCAACCCTGTCCCGGCCCTGCGCCCGGCGCGGTGTCCGCGCGCGCCGGGGCGGGATCCCCGCGCCCCGCCGCGCTTTCGGGTGCAACCGCGGCCGGATCCCGCGCGCCGTGGTGCGCGGAATGCATGTGCGCCGCGACCGTGTCCTTGATCTTCTGGCACCGCCCCACGAGATCGACCAGCACGCTGGCCGACCAGCCGAAGGTGAAAAGGCCCGAGATGGCGATGATCGGCGCCATCATGTTCCAGCGCAGGGGCAGCACGAAGTTGCCGTAGCCGATCGTGGTGTACGTGTTGCCGGCAAAGAAGCCGGCCGAGCGCCAGTCGCTGAGCATGCCGGAGTAGACCATCGACGCCGACCACAGGAAGATCTCCAGCACGTGGAGCGTCAGCAGGCCGAACACGGTGGACCCCATCAGCAGGTCCGCGCGCCAATAGGTGGGATGAGCGAGGATGTACTGCGACCGCCGGACGAGATGCCCGGTCAGCAGCCGAATGCCGGCGCCGTGAAAGAGCACGATGAAGACGAGCATCGCGCCGCCGAAGGCAAGGTCGGCGGCCGGCATCACCGCTTCCATGTGCGCGATCAGCGGCAGGTTCGCGATGTCCTGCGGCACGCCGGCCAGCGTGCTGGCGCCGGACTCGAGCGTGCCGGGCACCGCGTTCAGTGCCTTGCTGACTTCCTGGGTTGCGCCGGAAACGATTCCCGGGGTTGGGTCCGCCATCGTTGTTGCTCCGACATCCGGTCGACCAGGGTTGATGATCGCACAACCGCGAGGCTGAAGCCTCGCCTACGGAATCGGAACAGATCCATGTCGACGCCGGCGGGCGAGGCGTATGCCTCGCAAATGGTCAACACCTGTAGGCGAGGCTTCAGCCTCGCA
>JANNYI010000534.1:0-1402 GCA_031410015.1 Betaproteobacteria bacterium
CGGGGGAACGACCCAGTCCGAGCATTCGTCACTTGTCTGACTCGGCCCGCTGCGCTTAGGTCTCATCCATGGAGCCGAAAGCTTCCCGATCCAGGACCGCCGAAACCACCGCGCCCGTGCGTGTGTCCGCGATCGTCGTCACCTATCACACCGGCGACAGCCTTGAGCTGTGCCTGCGCAGCCTGTTCTCGGAGCCGTGGATCGATGAGGTCATCCTGGTCGACAACGGCAATCCCGCCCCGGTCGCGTCCTCGCTGCGCGCGCTGCAGGCCGACCGCCGCGACGTCACGTTGGTGCAGGGGCAGGGCAACGTGGGCTTCGCCCGCGCCTGCAACATCGGCGCGGAGCTGGCGAGCGGGCGCCACCTGCTGTTCGTGAACCCCGACGCGGTGATCCAGCGCGGCGCGGCGGAGAAGATGGCCGAGTCGGGCCGCCGCGCGCGCAGTCCGTGGATCGTCGGCGGCCGGCTTGTGGACAAGAAGGGCCGCGAGCAACGTGGCGCGCGGCGCGAGCTGCTGACGCCGTGGACGGCGATCGTCGGCATGCTCGGGCTTGGCTTGCTGGAGATCTTGTCGCCGGTGTTCCGCGACGTGCACCGCGAGCGTGATCCCAAACCCGATACGGTGGTGCCGATGCCGGTGGTGTCGGGCGCGCTGATGATGATGCCGCGCGCGGATTTCATTTCCGTCGGCGGCTTTGACGAGGGGTATTTCCTGCACGTCGAGGACATCGACATCTGCCGTCGCGTCGGCGAAGCGGGCGGCGCCGTGCTGTTCGATGCGAGCGCCGAGGCGCTCCATTTCGGCGCCACCAGCAACGCCAACTGGGCGAAGGTGGAGAGCCACAAGGCGCGCGGTCTCGTGCGCTACTTCGAGAAGTTCGCCACCTCGCCGACAGAGCGCTTCGTGGTGAAGATCCTCGCGCCCTGCATCGGCGCGCTGCTGATGGTGCGCGGGTTTGTGCGGTCGCTGTTCCGCTTTCGCCGTTAGCCGCGCGTTTCCTCGAACACCGCCACGCGGCCCACCTGCAGCACCACATCCTCGCCGTTGGAATAGTTGCGCCCCGCGATCGGCGGGCCGGCTGGCGCGAATGACAATCCGCGCGTCGCGAGCGCCTCCTCGAAGACCGTGCGTTCGCGCGCATCCACCAAGGCCACCTGGCCCGCCATTGCGTCGCGCGCGGCGGCTGCGCCCTGGCGCAGCATCGTGTGCGTGCCCGCGGCGAACACGATGCTGGGCTCGCGGTAGCCCACCGACAGGAGCGGCAGCGTCGCGTCGATGTGCAGGCCTTCGCGCGCGATCGTCTGGCTCGCCTCCGCGCTGAGCAGCACGGTGCGCGCTTCCGGCGCGATGCGTTCGCGCGCGGTGAATGTCAGCGCGAGCGCGGTGACGATGGCGATGGC
>JANNYI010000535.1:0-3642 GCA_031410015.1 Betaproteobacteria bacterium
CGTCGATCACCTGCTCGTTGGCCAGCACGGTCTGGTCCACCGGATCCCAGTTGACGGTGCCGGTCTTCAGATACGCGATGCCCTTTTCCAGCATCCTGAGGAACAGCCACTGGTTCCATTTGTAGTAGGACGGGTCGCAGCTTGCGAACTCGCGCGACCAGTCGATGGCCCAGCCCATCGCCTCGCACTGGCCCTTCATCGCGGCGATGTTCTCGCGGGTCCACTTGGCCGGCGCCACGCCGTTCTTCATCGCCGCGTTCTCGGCGGGCAGGCCGAAGGCGTCCCAGCCCATCGGCATCAGCGGGTTGAAGCCGCGCATGCGGAGCTGCCGGACCATCATGTCGTTGATCGTGTAGTTGCGCACGTGGCCCATGTGCAGCTTGCCGGATGGGTAGGGCAGCATCGACACGCAATAGAACTTGGGCTTCTTCGACTGGTCCGGCGCGCGATAGACGTCACCGGCCTTCCACGCGCTTTGGGCGGCGGCTTCGATGGCGGTGTGATTGAACGGCTTCATGGGCAGGCAGGCTCAGGCGAGGTGAGCCGTCAATTATAGCGACGGGCCGCTGTTCACCCCGGCAATGTCGGCGCCAGCAGCACCCACAACCCCAGCCCCGCGAACAGGGCCGCCGCGGCGATGCGCACGGCGCGGAACGGAATCTTCTCCGCGGCAGCGCGGCCGATGAACACGGTAGGCACATTGACGAGCAGCATGCCGAGCGTCGTCCCGGCGACGACGGCGGCCAGCGAATCGAACTTGGCCGCGAGCATCACGGTGGCAATCTGCGTCTTGTCGCCCATCTCGGCCAGGAAGAAGGCCACGACCGTCACGCCGAACACGCCCCAGCGCGAGGCGGGCGGCGCGTCATCGTCGTCGAGCTTGTCCGGCTTCAGGGCCCACGCCGCCACGGCGAAGAAGGACAGCGCCAGCAGCCAGCGCAGGATGTCCGGCGGCACGACGCCGCGCACCCAGTTGCCCACCCAGCCGGCAATGGCGTGATTGAACAGGGTGGCCACGAAGATGCCGGCAATGATCGGCCACGGCTTCGCGTAGCGGGCGGCCAGGACAAGGGCGTGGAGCTGGGTCTTGTCCCCGCGTTCGCCGACGGCGACAACGGCGGTGGAGACCAGCAGGGCTTCGAACATGGGGAGAGGGAGGCGGGGGGATCGAACCGGGCCGGCAGGAAATATGCTATTGTCATAGTTCGCCTCCGGCGGGCGCGGAAACGATCCGAAAAAGACGATAATTATAGGCTTGGCCGGGAACCTCTCCCGCAGGAACCCGCCCAATGGGCGTAAGTTCCACAACACCGCACCCTACCGAGTCTTCATGCCGCTCCTGATTCGCTACTGGCTCTGCCTCCTCGTTGCCGTGAGCGGCATCGGGCTTGCCGTCGCCGCGCCCGTCCGGACGCCCCACGTCGAGGCCGAACTGGTGCCCGAGCGCACGGCGTTCGTGCCCGGCCAGCCCACCACCGTGGCGCTGCGGCT
This sequence comes from Betaproteobacteria bacterium, assembly GCA_031410015.1. Taxonomy (GTDB): domain Bacteria; phylum Pseudomonadota; class Gammaproteobacteria; order Burkholderiales; family Casimicrobiaceae; genus VBCG01. Next base: position 1,492 of record JANNYI010000535.1, read on the forward strand.
CAAGATGGCCGAGGGTTGGCACACCTACTGGCAGAATCCAGGCGACTCCGGGTTGCCCACGTCGCTCGCGTGGACGCTGCCGCCGGACATGGCGGTGGGGCCCATCCTCTGGCCGGTGCCGCACGCGCTGCCGGCGGGGCCGCTTGTCAACTACGGCTACGAAGGCGAAGTGCTGCTGCTGGTGGACATGCAGGTGGCGGCCGATGCCAAGCCCGGTACCACGCGCACGCTGTCGGCGAAGGCCGAGTGGCTGGTATGCCGCGAAACCTGCATCCCCGAAGAGGCGCGGCTCGAACTGGTGCTGCCCGTGGCCGAGCGGGCCGATCCCTACCCGCAATGGGGCAATGCGATCGCTGCCACCCGCGCCGCGCTGCCCGGTCCCGCCAAGGGCTGGCTCTTCGCCGCCCGCGGCGACGGCAACAAGGTGATCGTGACGGCCACCGCGCCGGCCGGCGCCCCGGTGCCGGGCGACGTGCACTTCTTCCCGTTCCAGGAAGGCCGCATCGAACCGGCGGGCAAGCAGACCTTTGTCCGCGATCCCAACGGCACGTTCGTGCTGACGCTGCCTGTGTCCTATCAGCTCGCACCGGACTTCAAGCGCGTCGCCGGCGTGCTCTCCACCAGCAAGGGCCTCGCGGTCGGCGATGATCGGGTGCTGGCCGCCACGATCGACGTGCCGCTGGCCGGCACCGTCGTGGCCGGGCCGAAGCCCGTGCAGGCGCCTGCCGCCGCATCCACGTTCGCGGCGCCGGCCAAGCCCGCGGGCGAAGGGCTGTCGCTGGTGCTGGCGCTGGTGTTCGCCTTCGTTGGCGGCATCGTGCTGAACCTGATGCCGTGCGTGTTCCCGATCCTGTCGATCAAGGTGCTGGCGCTGTCCGCACCGGGCCATTCCAACCACAGGCTGCTGCGGGCCGAAGGCCTGGCGTTCGGCGCCGGCGTCGTCGTCACGTTCGTCGCGCTGGCCGGCCTGCTGTTGGTGCTGCGCGCGGCCGGGGAGCAGCTGGGCTGGGGCTTCCAGCTGCAGTCGCCCGCCGTCGTCGCGTCGCTGGCCATCCTGTTCTTTGTCCTCGCGCTCAACCTGTCGGGCGCGTTCGAGTTCGCCACGCTGGTGCCGTCGTCCGCCGCCGGCTGGAGCGCGCGCAACCCCTACGTCAATGCGGCGCTCTCGGGCGTGCTGGCCGTCGTGATCGCGTCGCCGTGCACGGCGCCATTCATGGGCGCAGCGCTTGGCTTCGCGCTCGCGCAGCCTGCCGCGCTCACGTTGCTGGTGTTCGTCGCGTTGGGACTCGGCATGGCGCTGCCCTTCGTGCTGCTCACCTGGTTTCCGGGCTGGCGCCGCGTGCTGCCGAAGCCCGGCGCATGGATGGAACGCCTCAAGCAATTCCTGGCCTTCCCGCTCTATGCCACGGTGGCGTGGCTGGTGTGGGTGCTGGGCGCGCAGGTGGACAACGACGCGGTCGTGCGCCTCCTCGTGACGCTGGTCGTGCTGGCGTTCGCGCTGTGGGCGTGGCGCGCCTTCCGCGGCGGCGGCGGCCGCGCGTTCAGCGCGCTCGGCATCGCCGGCTTCATCGCTGCAGCCGTGGTGGTGGCGCCGCTGTTCAGCCCCGCGATGGACAAGGACACACCAACGCCGCAGGCACGCACCACCGTCGGCGCGATCGATCCGTGGCAGCCGTATTCCGCCGCACGTCTCGACGAGCTCGCGGCAGGCGGCAAGCCGGTGTTCGTCGACTTCACCGCGGCGTGGTGCGTCACCTGCCAGGTCAACAAGCGGCTGGTGCTGAACGATGCCGGGATCAAGGACGAATTCGCGCGGCGCGGGGTTGAGCTCGTCCGCGCCGACTGGACGCGCCGCGATCCGTCGATCACGCGCGCGCTGGCCGCCTTCGGGCGGCAGGGCGTGCCCGTGTACGTGCTCTACCGGCCGGGCAAGGAGCCGCTGCTGTTGCCGGAGGTACTGCAGAAGCAGACCGTGTTGGACGCTCTGGCCACGCTGTAGGCATCGCCGCGCGCACGTTGTAGGATTCGAGACCGTCGCATACACCCCCGCAGGAGCCCACGATGAATCCGATGTCTGTCTTGCGCTGTCTTCCGCTGGCCGCGGCACTGATCGCCGGCTCCGCCATGGCCGCCGTGCCCGGCGCGCCGGCC